>JAHBZF010000060.1 GCA_019635575.1 Pseudolabrys sp.
AGCCGAGACCGCGCACCTTGTCCTCGATGCCGGCGAGGCCGGAGAGGATCAGGATCGGCGTCTTGACCTTGGAAACCCGGAGCGCCCGCAGCACCTCGTAACCCGACATGTCGGGGAGGTTCAGGTCGAGCAGGATGATGTCGTAGTCGTAGAGTTTGCCAAGGTCGACGCCTTCCTCACCGAGGTCGGTCGTGTAGACGTTGAAACTCTCGGATTTCAGCATCAGCTCAATGGATTGAGCGGTGGCGCTGTCGTCCTCAATCAGCAAAACGCGCATGCCAGTCCCCTTCCTCGCCGTTCTGGGCTCAAGGTCGGCACGCCGCAGCGGCGGCCTTCAGAAACGCTTTGGGACAAACCGATTCGGACGCTACCGGCGCATGGTTAACAAAACCTGATTCTCCGGCGCAAGCATTTCCTGGCGAATTCAAGGCGAATCGCCGTAAGATATTGCCGGAGACCGATTTTCTGGTCGCGCTGTAGCTCATGATCCACATTAAGAAACGGCGTCAACCGATTCTCATGACTCGCCCCTTCGGTACAGGCGGGGCGAGCGCAAGCCTGTCGTCCCTCAACGGTGAGCTAATTCTTAACGACGCGGGTAAACATGCGGTTAACGCGGGGGCATGTCGGGTAACGGTAAGCGAGTATGAAGATCGCGCGGGTCGCGCGGCGATCGTCCCGTCATGAAGACGGCTTACCCATGAAAGCCCGCCACCCATGAAGGCGCTTGCCGAACAGATCCGCGATATCGATGACCGCGAAACCTATGGTCGCGTCGCGGCGGTGCGGGGCCTGATGGTTGAGGTTGCCGGGCCAATCCACGCGATGTCGGTCGGCGCCCGGCTGATGATCGAAACCGCGCCCGGCCGCAACATCCCCGCCGAGGTCGTCGGGTTCACCGGCTCCAATGCCTTGCTGATGCCGTTCGCCGATCTCGATGGGGTGCGCCGCGGCTGCCGCGCCATCGTCTCCGGCGCAGCCAGCACGGTGCGGCCCTCGGAGGGGTGGCTCGGCCGCGTCGTCAATGCCATGGGCGAACCGATCGACGGCAAGGGGCCGTTGCCGCCCGGCCTCGCGCCGTATCCGTTCCGCAACGCGCCGCCGGCGGCGCATAAGCGCGCCCGCGTCGGCGCGCCGCTCGATCTCGGCGTTCGCGCGCTCAATACCTTCCTGACGGTCTGCCGCGGGCAGCGCATGGGCATCTTCGCCGGCTCCGGTGTCGGCAAGTCGGTGCTGATGTCGATGCTGGCGCGCAATGTCTCTGCCGACGTGTCGGTGATCGGCCTGATCGGCGAACGCGGCCGCGAGGTACAGGAGTTCCTGCAGGACGATCTCGGTGATGAAGGGCTGGCACGCTCGGTCGTGGTGGTCTCGACCTCGGATGAACCCGCTTTGATGCGGCGGCAGGCGGCTTATCTCACCTTGTCGATCGGCGAGTATTTCCGCGACGTCGGCAAGGACGTGCTGGTGATGATGGACTCGGTCACGCGCTTCGCCATGGCGCAGCGTGAGATCGGCCTGTCCACCGGTGAGCCGCCGACGGCGAAGGGCTATACGCCGACCGTGTTCACCGAACTGCCGCGGCTTCTGGAGCGGGCCGGACCGGGCCCACAGGGCGGCGGCACCATCACCGGCATCTTCAGCGTGCTGGTCGATGGCGACGACCACAATGAGCCGGTCGCCGACGCGGTTCGCGGCATCCTCGACGGTCACATTGTCATGGAGCGGGCCATCGCCGAGCGCGGGCGCTATCCGGCGGTGAACATCCTTAAGTCCATCTCCCGCACCATGCCGCGGGCCTGCGATCCCGCCTATCTGCCGGTGGTCATGCGGGCCAAGCAGGTGATGGCGACCTATTCCGACATGGAAGAGCTGATCCGGCTCGGCGCCTATCGGCCGGGGTCCAGCGCCGAGGTGGATGAAGCCATCGGCTTCAACAAGCCGCTGGAGGAGTTCCTGAAGCAGGGGAAGGGCGAGGCGACCACCATGGCCGAGGCTTATGCCCGCCTGGAGCAGATCATGGCCGCGGGTAACCCCACACCGTGACCGGGTTTGGGCCAAAAGCGGGCGCTTTTGGAAACCGAAAACTAACGTTAGTGCGCCTAGATTGGCTCCCTGAGTGTTGGACCGGTCGGGCGGGGCTCTGCCTCCTTGCCGGTCATTCGGGCATGAGACTTCGGGGGAGTATGAGTCGATGAAGTCACGCGAAACCCTTATCCGGCTGAAGAAATTCGCCGTCGATGAAAAGCGGCGCAAGGCCGCCCAGATCGAATCCATGATCGCCGACTTCGACCGCATGGCCGGCGACCTCGAGCGCGAGATCAAGACCGAGCAGGACCGCGCCAACATCCACGACCCGTCGCATTTCGCCTATCCGACCTATGCGAAGGCGGCGGCGACCCGGCGGGAAAACCTCAAGCGCTCCACCGACGAACTGCGCATCCAGCTCGAGGATGCCAAGTCGGCGCTCGCCGAGGCGTTCGAGGAATTGAAGAAGGTCGAAATGCTCGACCAGCGCGATCAGGCCCGCGAACTGGCGGAAGCCAACAGCCGCGAACAGGCCGAACTCGACTCGATCGGTGCGATGCGTTTCCACGCCGCCCGCGCCTGAGGGTTGTCACCTCCTTGAAAAAAAGCGCCCGGTCAAAACCGGGCGCATCAAGGAGGGAGGTAAAGACGAAATCAGACTGTCGAAATCAGCGGATCACGGTGGTTCCGCTGGTCGAATAATTCACGGGTGCACCGGCTTTCAGGGCCGGGCCCTGCGCCTGCTGCGACACCAGCACATCGGTCCCCAGATCGACATCGCGCGCGGCAATACCGACGCCAGCCACCATGGTGGCGGCGATCAAAGCAACCACGACGATCTTGAGATGCGTCGTGCGATCGGCGGTATAGAGCGAAGAGTTCATCGCGACGTCCTCCCGTGTGCTAATTGTTGGTCGCAACAACCGGAGCTTCGGTTCATCTGTCATGAACCCAACGTGGGGATGTGCCCTTAGGTTCCCAAGAGGCTTTCAACGAACCGTGAGAGCCGCGCGAGATTGCCAAAAATCGTATATTTTTCAGATGCTTGAGAGGGTCTTGAGCCGCGCCCGCGGGTGGATTTCGGCCTGACCGACCACCGGGGTCTGCGCCCGGAAGCGTTCGACGATGCTGCGCACGAACGGCCGGATCGCCGACGACGACACCAGAACCGGCGCCTCGCCTTCGCGCGCCGCCGCTTCGAATTTTTCGCGCACGGCGGTAATGAATTCCGACAGACGCGAGGGCTGCATCGCCAGATGCCGCTCGTCGCCCTGGCCGACAATGGCGTCGGCGAAGTGCTGCTCCCATTTTGCCGACAGCGCGATCAACGGCAGATAGCCCGAATGGGTCGTGTATTGCGCGCAGATCTGGCGCGCGAGCCGCACGCGCACATGCTCGGCGATCGAGGTCGGATTGCGTGTGACCGCGAGCGCGTCGGCGATGCCTTCGAGGATCGTCGACAGATCGCGGATCGAGACGCGCTCGGCGAGCAGCGTCTGCAGCACGCGCTGGACGCCGGACATGGTGATGAGCGAAGGAACGATGTCCTTGAGCAACTCGCCCTGTTCCTTCGGCAGTTCCTTGGTCAGCTTCTGCACCTCGCCGTAGGACAACAGCTCCGACATGTTCGACTTGAGCAGTTCGGTGAGATGTGTCGACAGCACGGTGGCGGCATCGACCACGGTGTAGCCCTTGATCGAGGCTTCTTCCTTGTGGTTGGCGTCGATCCAGGTGGCCGGCAGGCCGAAGGTCGGCTCGGTGGTGTGCGTGCCGGGCAGCAGCACCTGACCGCCGGCCGGGTCCATCACCATGAACTGGCCGGGCCAGATCTGGCCGGAGCCGGCTTCGACTTCCTTGATCTTGATCGAATAGGTGTTCGGGTCGAGCTGGACGTTATCGAGAATGCGCACCGCCGGCATGACGAAACCCATCTCGATGGCGAGCGAGCGGCGCAGTGCCTTGATCTGCTCGGTCAGGCGGTCGTTGCCGTCCGGCGCGTTGATCAGCGGCAGCAGGGCGTAGCCGATCTCGATCTTGAGATCGTCGATCTTCAAGGCGGTGGAGATCGGCTCCTCGGCCGGCGCGGCGGCGGTCGCGGACTTGGCGTTGGCGGCGTTCGCTTCGGTCGCCGCTTCCACTTTCACCCGCTTGCTCATGGTGTAGGCGAGGGCGCAGGCGCCGCCGCCGAGGCCGAGAAACGGCAGCATCGGAATGCCAGGCAAGAGCGCCATCACCAGCATCACGCCGCCGGCCATGCCGAGCGCCTGCGGGTAACCGGAGAATTGCTTGAACAGGGCCTTGTCGGCGGCGCCGGAGACGCCGGCCTTGGACACGAGCAGGCCGGCCGCGGTGGAGACCACCAGCGCCGGGATCTGCGTGACGAGGCCGTCACCGACGGTGAGCAGGGTGTAGGAGCGAACGGCGTCGCCGAAGCTCAGATTCTGCTGCACGATGCCGATGATCATGCCGCCGATGATATTGATGAACACGATCAGCAGGCCGGCGATGGCATCGCCACGCACGAATTTCGAGGCGCCGTCCATGGCGCCGAAGAAGCCGCCTTCGTCCTCGAGGATCTTGCGCCGCCGCCGCGCCTCGGCCTCGTCGATCAGGCCGGCCGACAGGTCGGCGTCGATCGCCATCTGCTTGCCCGGCATGGCGTCGAGGTGGAAGCGCGCCGCGACTTCGGCGATGCGGCCGGAGCCCTTGGTGATGACCACGAAATTCACGATCACCAGGATCGCGAACACGATCAGGCCGATCACGAAATTGCCGCCCATCACGAAATTGCCGAACGCCTCGATGACGTGGCCGGCGGCCGAACTGCCCTCGTGGCCGTGCGACAGGATGAGGCGGGTCGAGGCCAGGTTGAGCGACAACCGCAGCATCGTCGAGATCAGCAGCACGGTCGGGAACGACGAGAATTCCAGCGGCGTGTGGATGAACAGCGCCGTCATCAGGATCAGCACCGACAGGATGATCGAGATCGCCAGCGCGACGTCGAGCAGCAGCGGCGGCAGCGGCAGGATCAGGACCACCAGGATGGTCAGGACGCCGATGGCGAGCGCGAGGTCCCCGCGCTTGAGCAGGTTGCCTAGATCGCCCATTGCCGGGAGCTTGAAGCCCCCGCCTGATTGTCCGGCGGTAACGTCGCTCATTCTGCCTGGAAGCCCCGAACCCCAAATCGTCGATTTGGAGCGCAAATCCGGATCGCGGACGCGAAATAACTAGGTCAGAGGGCACCCGCTGACGCCGGCACCCGGGAATCGACTGAGACACCCCACCCCAGGCAATTTTTGCCCGGTCCATGGTTAGCGGCTGGTTAATTTTCGGAAGGCGTCAGCGGGGGCTCCCCCGCGCCAGCGAGCGGGGACGGGCGGCCCGGAGAAAATCCCCCGCTGTGCCGCCGCGCCGGAACGCCCGGCGCGACCGACAGCGCCGGTTCAGCCCGGCAGCATCACGGTGTCGATCACATGGATGACGCCGTTCGACTGGTTGACGTTGGCGATGGTGACCTTGGCCTTGTCGCCCTTCGCGTCGGTCACGGTCAGCATATTGCCGGACTGGGTGACGGTGAGGTCCTCGCCCTCGACGGTCTTGAGCATCGCCTTGCCGCCGCCCTTCTTGACGGCGTCCATCAGATCCTTGGCGCTCATTCTGCCGGCGACCACGTGATAGGTGAGCACTGCCTTGAGCTTGTCCTTGTTCTCGGGCTTGAGCAGCGTGTCGACCGTTCCGGCCGGCAGCTTCTTGAACGCCTCGTTGGTCGGCGCGAATACCGTGAACGGTCCGGGGCCGGACAGCGTATCGACCAGGCCCGCCGCCTTCACCGCCGCCACCAGCGTGGTGTGATCCTTCGAATTGACGGCGTTCTGCACGATGGTCTTGTTCGAATACATCGGCGCGCCGCCGACCGTGACCGGTTTGGCGCTCTCGCTCTTCATCATGTCGTTTTTCATCGCGTCATTCTTCATCTGCGCGATGGCCGGAGCTGCGGCGAGCGTCATTGCGATGAACGCGCTGCCAGCCAGCAAATGGATCTTCGTCATGGGACATCCTCCGTGACTCGTTTGATGTTGATCTTGCGATCGGGACATCGGAGTTACGAAGCGATGGCCGCGGCAGACGCCGGCGGCGTTCTCACAGACTCGTGAGTTTGCCCTGCGCGACGACGGGACCGGTCGGAGCGCCGGTCGGCGAACCGCCCGGCGGCTCGATGGAGACCGCGAGCGACGCATTGGTATTCGTATGCGCGCGCAGATTGTCGGGGATGGTGATCGTTACCGCGCGGTCGGCGTTCAGCAGACCGAGCGCGTGCGGCGCGTTGCCGGGGACGATCAGCCACAGTTCCGGCACGCGATCCGGAACCGCGGCGAACGCCGCGGGAGAGACGACCATCTGACCGCGTGCAGGATCAATCGTGGCGATGAAGTGGCGATGGCCTCCGCCGTCGATCGACGCCGTGAGCGGCAGCGGCGCGGGCGCGCGCAACATAATGAACAGCGCAGCGATGCTGGCCGCAGCGAGCGCCGTGGTGCCGGCCGCGAGACCGCGCCAGAAATTCAGGCCGCTCCACCATCCCGCGCGCATCTCCGGCATGGCGCGTCGCGCCGGAGTGCCCTGGATCGCATCGAGGATGCGCTCCCAGACTTGCGGCGGCGGCGGCACGGATTCCACGGTGTTGGCCCAGGGCAGCAGACGGTTCTCCCAGTCGCCGACGGCGCGCGCGAAGAACGCGTCGCGCACGATACGGCGTTCGGCGGCGGCGCGCTCGTCCGCGCCCAGCACGCCGAGCACATATTCGGCGGCGAGCATGTCGGAGTCGGGAACTCCGCTATGGGTGTCGACGTCGCTCATCAGCCCAGACACGCCTTCAGTTTCAACATCGCCCGCCGGATCCAGCTTTTCATGGTGCCGAGCGGGACGCTCATTCGCTGCGCGAGATCGTCATAGGTCGCGCCGTCGAAGAAGGCACCGCGCAGCGCCTTCTGCTCGTGTTCGGCGAGACCATCGAGGCAATCGTGCAGGCGTTGCGTCACCTCGACCTGCTCCAGCGCATCGTCGGCGAGCGGGCGCCCGTCAGGCACCTCGGCCGCCAGGTCGATCGGACCGCCGGTCCGGGCCGCGCTACGGGTGCGCACGCGGTCGATCGCCTTATTGCGGGCAATGGCGATCAGCCAGGTCATCGGGCTGGCTTTTGCCGGATCGAAGCTTGCCGCCTTGCGCCAGACCAACAGGTAAACCTCCTGCAGCACGTCCTCCGCTTCCTCGCGTTGCCTGCAGATACGCAGGCAGACGCCAAAAAGCTTCGCGCAGGTCAGCCGATAGGTGGTCTGCAAGGCGCCGCGGTCACCGGTTGCGACACGCGCGATGGCGTCCGCCAGCAGTTTGCGGTTGGCCTCAAAATCCATGTCGTGACGTATGGCGGAAAGTCAGCGCCGGCGCCAGCGTTCCGCGCCGACGCGGGTTCCACCGGCATAGGTCCAGACGCCGACCCAGTCGTCGCCATCCTCGCCGTAGAGAGCGAGACCGGTCTGATCGCCCGAGCGATAGGAAACGGAGATGAACTTGTCGTTGCCGATGCCGGTGCCGATGTAGCGCGTGTTCCCGACCACCCAGACGACGCGATAGGTCTCGCCGGTTTTCTCCACCGTCACCGAGCCGGTATAGGCCGACCCGCCGCCGGGATTGGTACCCTCGACATCATAGCGCCCGACCGGGTCGTCGGCGCGGGCGAGGCCCGCCGTGAGCAGCAGCAGGGCGGTGGTGGCAAGCGCAAGGCGGCGCAGTGGACGGCGCATCAGACGATTCATGACGTGTCTCCGTGTGTCCGGTTCTGTGGCCGGACCCACGGCGCGCGTACCGCCTCGGTTCAGCCCCCCGGAGCCGATTTAGGCACGCCGGATGGGCGCGGACAAATAAACACACGTTGATGCGGCGGCGCCGGAGCCTCGCGCGGCCTCAGCCGCGTCTCTTCAGCCACATGCGCGGCAGTCGCAGGATGCCGCGTCATGCACCTCGCCGCAGCCGAGGCACGATAGTGTGGCCTCCGGCCGCAGCAGGTTGCCGACGCTCATTACGTCGGTGAACAGCATGATGATGCCATTCTGCGGGCAGGAGGCCTGCACCGCGCGCCGGCGGGCGCTGAGATGCGGCGCTTCGTCGCTGATCACGGCGAACCGGGGCGGGCGTTCGCCGCCGCCGGTTGGCTTCTTGAGTGCTCCCATCGGAGGTTCTCCGCTCGTCGCCTTGGTTGAGGGCGGACCGACGGGACTGTCGGTGGCCGCCGACGCACGCACCCGGCACGATCACTCACATCGGTTTGGCGCATGATCTTCTCCGAAAACCGGTATCCACCTTTCGGGATCATGCGCTGCGCTTAAGCCGCAGCGCGCGGCTCCGTGCCGTTCGGCGGCGGAATCGGCGCGCCATCGGCCGCGTATTCGTTGAGCTTGTTGCGCAGCGTCCGGATCGAGATGCCGAGAATGTTCGACGCGTGGGTCCGGTTGCCGAGGCAGTGCTTGAGTGTTTCGAGGATCAGGTCGCGCTCCACTTCGGCAACGGTGCGCCCGACCAGCCCGCGCGTGACCTGCTCGGCCGCCTGCGCCGCGTGCGCGACGGCAGGCTGCGCCGCGCCACGCTCCAGCGGCATGCCGTCCGGCGTCAGGATGCCGTCGACACCGATCTCGGCGCCGTGCGACAGCAACACCGCGCGATGCAGCGTGTTTTCCAGTTCGCGGACATTGCCCGGCCAGCGGCTGGTGACGAGCGCGTGGCGCGCCTCCTGTGATAGCGGCCGCACCGGCAGGCCGTTGGCATCCGCATATTTCTTGATGAAGTGCAAAGCGAGTTCGGCGATGTCGGCCGGACGGTCGCGCAGCGGCGGCAGCTTGAGGTTGACGACGTTGAGGCGGAACAGCAGGTCTTCGCGGAACGTGCCGGCGCGTACTGCTTCCGACAGGTTGCGGTTCGACGTGGCGATGATGCGGATATCGACCGGCACCGGCCGTGTGCCGCCGACGCGGTCGATCACGCGCTCCTGGATGGCGCGCAGCAGCTTCGCCTGCAGCCGCACATCCATCTCGGAGATTTCGTCCAGCAGCAGCGTGCCGCCATTGGCTTCCTCGAACTTGCCGATGCGGCGCGCCAGCGCGCCGGTGAACGCACCCTTCTCGTGGCCGAACAATTCGGATTCGAGCAGGTTCTCGGGGATCGCGGCGCAGTTGACCGAGATGAATGCCTTCTTCGCGCGGTTCGAGCGCGAATGCACGTAGCGCGCCAGCACTTCCTTGCCGGTGCCGCTTTCGCCGGTGATCAGCACCGACGCTTCGGAGGTCGCGATCTGCTGCGCGAGCTTCATCACCTGCGCCATTGCGTCGTCGCGCCAGACCAGCTCGCGATGGTCGTTGGTGACGGCGGCGAGCACGGCGGCGATCAATTCCGGATCGGGCGGGAGCGGGATGTACTCCTTCGCGCCGGCATGGATCGCCGCGACCGCGGCGCGGGCGTCGTTGGAGATGCCGCAGGCGACGATCGGCACATGGATGCGCTCGGCTTCGAGCCGCTTCACCAGATCGGCGACATTGAGCGCCACATCGACCATCAGCAGGTCGGCGCCGCGGCCGGCGCGCAGCACGGCGAGCGCCTGGTCGATGGTTTCGGCATGGGTGACGGTGGCGCCGCGGTCCATCGCGATCTTGGTCGCGGTGGAGAGCTGTCCCTTCAGCGTTCCGACAATCAGCAGGCGCATGGCAACCTCAATTCCGGTCGTTCTTGATGATTTCCGTCATGGTCACGCCGAGCTTTTCCTCGACGAGCACGACTTCGCCGCGTGCCACCAGACGGTTGTTGACGTAGATGTCGATCGCCTCACCGACCTTGCGGTCGAGCTCCAGCACAGCGCCGGGCCCGAGCTTGAGCAGCGCGCCGACATCCATGCGCGCGCGGCCGAGCACCGCGGAGACCTGCACCGGCACGTCGAACACCGCTTCAAGGTCGGCGGCGCCACGATGCACGCTGTCGCCGTCGGTCGGCGCGATCGAGCCGGCATCATCGATATTCCGCATCGCCGTACCGTTCTCGAGGTCGGGAAGGGGAACCGGGTGATCGTTGTCAGTCATGTGGTGTTGCCTCCCGGCTTAATGGTCGTGTTCGGGGTGAGCGTGACGCGCGCCGACATAGCGCGCGACCGCGTCACCGATGATGGTTGCGGCGTGCTGACGATCACGGCCGATGCCGCCGTCTGCCCATTCGATCCTGCAATCGCCCGGCGCGATCTCCGGCTCGGCCAGGACCACCAGGCGGCCTTCGAATCCGCGCGAGCGGGCGATCTCGTCGAGTTGCTGCTTGGCGGTTTCATAGACCGCGTCGTTGACGCGGATCGCCACATGCGGTTTCGAGACAAGATGCTGGAAGCAATCGGTCGCCAACGCGGCGATTTCCGCGAACGGCTCGCGTGCGATCAGGTCCGGGGCGAGCTTGCCGCCGACAGCGACCGCGACATCGATCGCTTCGTGTTCCAACCGCATTTCGAGGGTCTGCAGATTGCGGCCAAGCTGCTCGATGCCGGCGCCGATCGCGCCGAGCGCCGCGGCAATCAGTTGCTGCGCGTGTGCCTCGATGCGCGCCTCGGCCGCGGCGACGCCGCGCTGATAGGCGGCAGCCTCGCGCTCCGCGCAACGCGCTTCATGCTCGCCGAGGCTCATCGCCGGCCGTTTGTCGGCCGCCGGGGCGAAGTCGGTGTCGAACAGGAATTTTGCCTGTGCTACCATCTCAGTACACCAACTCGTCTTCGCCGTTGTTCTTGGCGATCATGATTTCGCCCTTGGCGGCGAGATCCTTGGCGGCGTTGACCAGCAGGCTTTGAGACTCGTCGACATCGCGCAGCCGCACCGGTCCGAGCGCCTGCATGTCGTCGACCAGCATCTTCGCGGCGCGGCTCGACATGTTGGACAGGAAGAACTGGCGGACCGCCTCGTTGGCGCCCTTGAGTGCGATGCCGAGCTTGTCCTTGTCGATATGGCGCATCAGCGTCTGTGCCGAGGCGTTGTCGAGTTTGATCAGGTCGTCGAACGTGAACATCAGTGCCTTGATGCGCTCGGCCGCCTCGCGGTTGTCGTCTTCCAACGCGGTCAGGAAGCGCGTCTCGGTCTGCCGGTCGAAATTGTTGAAGATTTCCGCCATCACCTCGTGCGCGTCACGGCGCCGGGTTTGCGACAGGTTCGACATGAATTCGGTGCGCAGCGTCTGCTCGACGCGCTCGATGACTTCCTTCTGCACCGACTCCATGCGCAGCATGCGGTTGACGACATCAAGCGCCAGGTCTTCCGGCAGGATCGCCAGCACGCGCGCGGCATGTTCCGAGCGCAGCTTGGACAGGACCACGGCGACGGTCTGCGGGTATTCATTCTTGAGATAGTTCGCCAGTACTTCTTCCTGAACGTTGGCGAGCTTTTCCCACATATTGCGGCCGGCTGGACCGCGGATTTCTTCCATGATGCCGCCGACGCGGTCGGCCGGAAGATATTGCTTCAACAGCCGTTCGGTCGCGTCGTAGTTACCCATCAGCGCGCCGGACGCCGACATCTGCGAGACGAATTCCAGCAGCAGCTGCTCGACCACGGCGGCATCGATGGTGCCGAGCGTCGACATGACGATGGAAATCTCGCGCAGTTCGTCGTCGTCGAGCTGGCTGAAGATCTTGGAGCCGTATTGCTCGCCGAGCGCGAGCATCAACACGGCGGCGCGCTCCGGGCCGGTCAGGCGGCGATGTTCGACGGCGATCTGCTGGCGGCCCGCGAGCTGCGCGATCAGTTGCGGCACGTCATCGCGGGAAGACCGCTCGCGCCTGTCGGTGTTGTAGGCGGACGGCATCAGGCAGCGTCCTCATGCAGCCAGTTGCGGATGATCGAGATCGCTTCCTGTGGGTTCTTGTTGGCGAGCTCGCCGACCTTCTGCACGGATTGCGCGTGCACCTGTCCCTGGACCTGCGCGACGTCGATCATGTTCGAGGTGCGGTTCGAGATCGCCACGGATTCGTCGCTGCCGACGATGGCGACGTTGGGCCCGCCGCTGGTGGAAATGCTGCCGCCGCCGGAGCTGCTGGTCGTCATTGTGCCGCCGACATCGCCTGCGGCGCCCGCGATCATCACGGTGCCGGGCAATGCCGCCTGGCCGGGTGCCGGCAGCGCCTTGACGTCGGTGCCGAACGCCTTGCGCATCAGCGGCCGCACCACCATGAACATCACCACGAGGCCGAGCAGCATCATCACGCCCATCTCGATGGCGCGCATGATGTCGTCCTTGGTGAACTGCAGGAGCGACATGACGCCCGAGCTTTCACCGGCGCCGATGGCGGCCGGCTGCTCGGCGAAGCGGAGATTGACGACCTCCACCTGGTCGCCGCGCTTCTGGTCGAAGCCGATCGCGGAGCGTACCAGCGCGGCGATCCGGTCGATCTCCTCCTTGGAGCGCGGCTGATAGACGATCTCGCCCTTGTCGTTCTTGGTATAGGTGCCGTCGACCAGCACCGCCGCCGAGATGCGGTTGATGCGCCCGGCTTCGGTTACTTCCGTCTTCGTGGTGCGCGAGATTTCGTAATTGACGATTTCCTCGGTCTTCTTGGCCTGATCGCCGCGCGAGGACGCAGCGTCGGCCTTCTGGCCGTTCGGCAGTTCGTTGCCGACCGAGACCTGGCCTTCCTTGTCCGCCGACTGCGATTGTTCTTCGCGCGTCTGGCTGGAGCGCACGACCCGGCCTTCGGGATCGAAACGGTCCGAGGTCTGGGTAATGCGGTTGAAGTCGAACTCGGCGTTGAGTTGGACACGGGCGCGACCCGGACCGACCACCGAGGTGACGATCTGGTCGACCTGCTCGCGCAGCCTGCGTTCGTAGTTGATCTTTCGTTCGTCGGCGGCGGCGCCCATGCCGCCATCCTGCATCGAGCCGTCGGCGAGCAGCCGACCGGCCTCGTCGACGATGGAGATACGCTCGGGCTTGAGCCCGTTCACCGCCGAGGCGATGAGATGACGGATCGCGCGGACCTGCGAGGTCTCGAGCTTGCCGCGACTGGTGATGACGATCGAGGCCGACGGCTCCGCCTTGTCACGGGAGAACAGCGGGCGTTCCGGCATCACCAGATGCACGCGTGCCGCCTGCACCCGGTCGATCGAGCGGATGGTGCGCGCCAGCTCGCCCTCGAGCGCGCGCAAGTGATTGATATTCTGGATGAAGCTCGTGGTGCCGAGCGCGTCCGATTTGTCGAAGATTTCGTAGCCGACGCCGCCACCTTTGGGCAGACCGGCTTCGGCGAGCTTCATGCGCAGGCGGCCGACACGATCCTTCGGCACCATGATGATCGCGCCATCGTTCTTGATTTCGTAGGCGATCGCCTGCCGTTCGAGATCCTTGATGATCGCCGAGGAGTCTTCGACCGTGAGATCGGTGAACAGCGGCACCATCTGCGGCGCGGTGACGCGCATGATGACGAAGCCGAAGAAGCCGATCATCATCGCGGTGACGGCGGCCATGGCCGCCATTCGCGCTGCGCCGAGAGATTTGAGGAAATCGAAGAAAGCTTGCACCGATCGGATCCCGTGAGGAATCGGGGCGCGGATGCGCCCGACCGGCAAATTTTGCCCAGCTTATGGTTAGCGACCGGTTAACGCCGTTAACGGATGTGCTGTCTTCAAAACAGCGGCACCCGGCGGACATTCCGCCGGGTGCCGGGACCAGGACCATGCACGCTCATTTCACGTGCTGTGGATGGGTTTTATTTTTCTTTCTTGATGCCGCTGCTCTGGCTGGCCGGCGACTTGGTTTTCTCCATCGTCTCCATCTTGGAGTCGCGGGAATTCGGAGCCGACTTCATACCGGAGCCGGTCGTGGCCGGGGCCCGCTGCATCTGCTTGGTACCCACCGCCGGCGTGCCCTTGGTGTTGCTGGTCTGGCCGGCTGTACCGGGATCGGTCGGCGATGGCGTCGTCGCGCTGATGCCGCCGCCGGATTGATTGGCGGGAGCCGGCGAACTCTGGGCCGCAGCGTAGGACACGGCGCCGGTCGCAAGGGCAGTGGCGATCAGAAGAGTGCGTGCGTGCTTGAAGGACATTCTGAATCTCCGGGTTACAGGAAAAACCACACCCGCGACCGCGGGCAGGGAACCGCTGCGCCGCACGTTTCCGCATGCGGCGATATAAGGGGCAACGTCGCGCGCGCGGCGATCGTTCCGGCGTCGAAAGATTTTGTTAGGAATTGAAAAGCGGGAACTCAAAATGAAAACGCCGGGCGTTGGCCCGGCGTTTGGAAACTCGATGCGCCTCAGATCAGGCGCGGTATTGCTGAATGCGGGTGGTGCGCAGCCCGGCGAGACCATGCTGGTCGATCGAGTACTGCCACGACAGGAATTCCTCGACCGTCAGCGTGTAGCGGCCGCAGGCTTCTTCCAGCGAGAGGAGTCCGCCGCGAACCGCGGCAACGACCTCCGCCTTGCGACGGATCACCCAGCGCTTGGTGCCGGGCGCCGGAAGATCGGCGATGGTCAGCGGACTTCCGTCGGGCCCGATGACATACTTGACCCTCGGGCGGTGGGGCTCGGTCATTGTTACACTCACACACTCGACTGAACGAAACACACGCTGAACCTAATGGTTGCGGCTTAAAATTTGCCTAAGCGTGGCGTGCAACAAGGAAAAGATTGCCGCTGATTTTGCTAACCTTTTGTTGACGGATGGACTGCGGCGCGGTCGTCGTTTCGAGCAGAAAAGTGCGGTTTTTCAGCGTTATGCGCGCACCAGCCGCTTGATCTTGTCGAGCGTGTAGTTCTGACCGCCGATCGAAAGCTGCGCGGGATTTTGTGTCAGGTCGACGGAATCGACGACGCCCTGTACTTCGGTCGAGACCGTCACCGGCTGCGCGTTGGCGTCCTTCGCCGTGACCGTCATCGTGTACTGGCCGTCCGGCCATTGCGCGCCGTTGCTGCCGACGCCGTCCCACACGAAGTCCTGCCGCCCGGTGTTGAGCGAGAACGTGCCGGTATAGGCCGTCTGGCCGGTGGAGTCCTTGATGGTGACGGTGGCGGAGCTCGGTTTCGCCGAGGTCATCGCCCACGTCGCCTGCTTGTTGGCGAGCGTCGCGGTCGATCCGTCCACAGAAACGGTCTGACCGACATAAGCGAGCGCCGTCGTCGCCTGCGCGCTCTTCTCGATCGAGATCAGCGTCGAGAGCTGATCGTTCTGCTTCATCTGCTGCTCGACCTGCGCGAACTGCACGAGCTGCTGCGTGAACTGGTTGGTGTCGAGCGGATCGAGCGGGTTCTGGTTCTGTAACTGTGTCGTCAGCAACTGCAGGAACGTCTGGAAGTTGTTGGCGATGGTCGCCTGATCGACGCCGCTGCTGCTGGTGCCGGTGGTGGTGACCGGATTGCTGTTGGTGACGGGCGTGGCGGTGATGGCCATGGCGGAATCCTTTTAGACCCGGATGTCGATGCCGCCGCGCGCTGCGGCGAGACTTGAATAGCTGCGGGCCGCGACATCGGTCGCGGCGGTGTCGTCGGTCACCAGGATTTGCGCCGTCGCAGCGCCGCCGGACGGCTGATCGTCACGCTGCTGCGACATCTGCTGCTGCAGCGAGAACTGCAACCCGTTGCCGGAGGTTTTGAGGCCGGCATCCTGCAGCGCGCGTTCGAGCTGCGGCGCGTCGCGGCGCAGCAGATCAAGCGTCTCTGCCTTTTCGACGATCAGGCGCGACGTCACCTGGCCGTGCTTGTCGATATCGAGCCGCACATCGATCTTGCCGAGCTCGGGCGGGTCGAGACGGATTTCAAACCGGTTCTTGCCGGTGCCGGCGCGCGCGGCGATTTCCACGGCGACGGCATTGAGCGGAATGGGCTGCGTGGTGGCAGCGGTGTTGGCGGCATGCGCCGGGCCGGCCGGTGCCGTCGCGTTCGCCGTTTGCGCGGTATGAAGCGTCGGAGATGTTGGTGTCGCGTCGGTTTTGATCGCAGCCGGATCGTTCGCCGCCACATCGGCGGTGCGATGGGTGGATGCGGGACGATCGTCCGGCGCGACGGCATGAACCGCCGGCTTCGCCTCGGCGGTGTCTGCCGGTTTGCCTGACGCCACGGCCGGTGCCGTTGCCGGCTTGCCGGCATCCGCATCGGCGCTGGCGTCGGTTACCGCAGGGTCGGTGGCCGCCGGGGTCTGCTGGGTCTTGCCGGCTTCGCCGGTCGCCTGCTGCGGCTTGAGGATCGGCGCTGCTATCTGACCGGCAGCCGGGCTTGCCGCGAGCACGGTGTCGGCGGTCGCGGGACCGGCGACGGAGACGATGCCGGCCGACGCCGCAGGAATGGCCGCTGCGATGGTGGGGATGACGACAGCGGCTGTTGCACCTGCTGGATCGGTCTTGGTGTCCGTGGGCGTGCCATCGGTCGTGGTGGCCGCGTCGGCAGCCGCTTGTTCGACGGCGCCATCGATCGCTGCTTTCGCATCCGATGCGGTATCGGTCTTGGCATCCGGTGTGTTGCCGGTGCTTGCGTCGGATTTGGCGTCCGGCGCGGATCCGGTTTTCGGGGTGTCGCCGGCTTGATCGGCTGCCGCGGACTTGTCGTCGGCGGGTTTGGTGTTCCGGTCGCGTGCCGGGGCACTGTCCCGCGCGGGCGCGTCGGTTCGGGAGTTGTTGTCACGGGACGGCGGCGCGGTTCGTTGCTCCGAGGCAGCGGAGTCATCGACCAGCGCGGAAAACACGTCTCCGCCGTCGGATGCGCGGCCGGATGTCCGGGACGCGGATGCGGGGGTGAACGGGGCGACTTTAGTCTCGGACGCAACGGCGGGCACGGCAACCTCTGGGCGTGATCGGTTCATCGGTGCCGTAGCAAGGGCCGGGCCAAATACTTTCAAAAATTATCAATATATTTCAATGGCTTAAATTGAGGCCAAGAACCGCAGGACATTTGCGAAGCGTCAAGGCGGCAATTCTTGCCGCTGGTCATGGTCAAAATGTCTCGGTCGGCCGCTGGAATGGCCGTACCGCCCCGCGTTTGCCTTTGCACAGACCGTGCGGCGCTATAGATAGAACCCATGCTCAACTCCCTCGATTGCCCCGGCCGTCCGCAGGACACGCGCGTCGTGGTCGCCATGTCCGGCGGCGTCGATAGCTCGGTGACGGCTGCGCTGTTGAAGGAGGAGGGTTATGACGTGGTCGGCGTCACCCTTCAGCTTTACGACCATGGCGCCGCGGTGCATCGCAAGGGCGCCTGCTGCGCCGGGCAGGATATCCATGATGCCCGCGAGGTCGCGGCGCGGATCGGCATCCCCCATTACGTCCTCGACTACGAAAGCCGCTTCAAGGAAGCAGTGATCGACGCCTTCGCCGACAGCTATGTGGCGGGTGAAACGCCGGTGCCGTGCATCGCCTGCAACCAGTCGGTCAAATTCCACGATCTGCTCGCGACGGCGCGCGACCTAGGCGCGCAGGCCATGGCGACGGGCCATTATGTCGCCTCGCGGAGGCTGCCGGACGGCAGCCGTGGCCTGTTCCGCGCCCGCGACGAGGATCGCGACCAGAGCTATTTCCTGTTCGCGACCACCCGCGAGCAACTGGACTTCGTCCGTTTTCCGCTCGGCGACTTGACCAAGCCGCAGACGCGCGATCTGGCGCGGCGCTTCGGCCTGTCGGTGGCCGAGAAGCATGACAGCCAGGATATCTGCTTTGTCCCGTCCGGCCGCTACACCGAGGTGATCGAGCGGTTGAAGCCGGGCGCGGCCGAGCCGGGCGATATTGTCGATATGACCGGCAAGGTGCTCGGCCATCACAACGGCATCATTCATTTCACGGTCGGCCAGCGGAAGGGTCTCGGCATCGCCGCGGGCGCGCCGCTCTATGTAGTGGCGCTCGATGCCACGCACCGCCGCGTCGTGGTCGGCCCGCGCGACGCCCTGCGCACGCGCCGGATGCTGCTGCGCGACGTGAACTGGATCGGCGATGCAGCGATCGATCGCGCATTCGATCAGGGCCGGTTCGATGTGTTCGTGAAGGTGCGCTCGACGCGCGCGCCGCAGCCGGCGTGGTTGCGTCGCGCCGGCGATACGATCGAGGTCGAACTGGTCGACGGCGAAGACGGTGTTTCGCCGGGACAGGCTTGTGTGTTTTACGACGCGCCGGACGGACAGGCGCGGGTTCTCGGGGGCGGGTTCATCAGAAGTGCGGTCGCGGCGGCGGAAGCTGTTCGCCCGCGCGACGACGCGACCATGCCCGCGATGTCGCGCGGGTAGATCGTGACCGCGACCGATCTGAGCCGCACCACCATCGAAAAGGCTTACGCGCGCTGGGCGCCGGTCTACGATCTTGTCTTCGGCAAGGTGTTCGATCGTGGCCGCCGCGCGTCCATCGAAGCCGCGGAACGGATCGGCGGCCGCATTCTCGAAGTCGGCGTCGGGACCGGCATTTCGCTGCCGGATTATTCCCGCGGCAACCGGCTGGTCGGGATCGATATCTCCGCGCCGATGCTGCGCAAGGCGCAGGAGCGGGTGCGCGAGCAGAACCTCACCAATGTCGATGCGCTGGCGGTGATGGACGCCGCGCATCTGGCGTTGCCCGATGCCGCGTTCGATGTGGTGGTCGCGCAATATGTGATCACCGCCGTTCCCGATCCTGAAGGCACGCTCAACGAATTCGCGCGGGTGCTCCGTCCCGGCGGCGAGATCGTTCTGGTCAATCACATCGGCGCGGAGCAGGGGCCGCGCGCGGTGTTCGAGCGATGCTTTGCGCCGATCGCGCGCCGGCTCGGCTGGCGACCGGAATTCCGGTTCGGACGGCTGTCGCGCTGGGCGGACAACCACGGCGGCGTAACGATCGTCGAAAGCCGGCCGGTGACGCCGCTTGGGCATTTCTCCCTGATCCGCTTCGCCAAAGCTGCCGGTTGACGCGACGCGCGCGTGGCGCGCCGTCGCGGCGGCGGAACCGGAACCGGTTCATCGCCGTTTCTTCCATCCCGGACGTTCACGGGACGTGGATGGAGGCGACCATGGGCAGCATCTTGCGTCACGGTATTGCGGGCTGCGCGCTGGCGGCGGGCGTATTTCTGATCGTGCCGGCGGCCGCGCAAATGTCGTCGCCCAAAGCTCCGCCGGAAGTCCCGGCGGACAAGGCTCCCCAAAAGGCCCCCTCTGCGGAGCACCGCGACCCAAAAGCGTGCGCGCCGCGGGCCGAGACGACCGGCCAGGACAAAGCATTAAGTGACAAGCTGGCGCAAACCGATGGCGTCATTTGCCCGCCGGGCGGGATCGATCCCGACATTAAGATGCCGGCGCCGGAAACCGGCAAAACGCCGGTCATCCCGCCGCCGGGTTCGCCGGGCGGCGATCCCACTATCCGGCCGAAATAAGCCGGCAAATAAGATGGGATAAGCCGGCTAGCGCGGGAACCCGCAAACCATCGCTTGACAGGTTTTGGCTGCGGTTCCTATATCCCGCGCGTTCTGCCGCTTTCGGGCGGGCAGAACCCCGTGGCGGGGTAGCTCAGTTGGTTAGAGCAGCGGAATCATAATCCGGAGGTCGGTGGTTCAAGTCCACTCCCCGCTACCATTTCTTCCCGTTGGGGAGATCGACCAGAGACGCTGTCTCCCCCAATGTCGCAAACGTCTCCCATTCTGACCATCGGCACCCGCGGCAGCGCGCTCGCACTTTATCAAGCGCATGCGGTGCGCGACCGGCTGGCCCAGCGACATGGTCTCGTCCCCGAGACGATCGCGATCCGCATCATCCGCACCACCGGCGATGTGGTGCAGGACCGGCCGCTCGCCGAGATTGGCGGCAAGGGGCTGTTCACCAAGGAGATCGAGGAGGCGTTGCTCGCCGGCACCATCGATCTCGCTGTGCATTCCGCCAAGGACGTGCCGACCTGGCTGCCGGACGGGCTGGTGCTCACCGCCTGCCTGCCGCGCGAGGACGTGCGCGACGTTTTCATCAGCCATCAGGCAGACAGCCTTGCGACATTGCCGGCTGGCGCGCGCGTCGGAACCACGTCGCCCCGCCGTCAGGCGCTGATCAAGCGGATGCGGCCCGATCTCGCGATCGTGCCGTTGCGCGGCAATGTCGATACGCGCTTGCGCAAGCTGGAGGAAGGTGTCGCCGACGCCACCATCCTCGCGCTCGCGGGATTGAAGCGGCTGGAGCTGACGCGGCACATCACGCACATCATGAGCATCGAGGAGTTTCTGCCGGCGGCGGGGCAGGGCGCGATTGCCATCGAGACCCGTGCCGGCGATGACCGTGTCAATGCGATGGTCGCCGCGATCGACGATGCCGATACCTCGGTGGCGCTCGCCGCCGAGCGGGCGCTGCTCGATGTGCTCGACGGCACGTGCAAGACGCCGATCGCGGCGCATGCGTCGGTGACGGCGGCAGCGATCGAGCTACGCGGCCTGATCGCGCGGCCGGACGGCAGCGCCGCGCATGATGTGTTCGCCACCGGCGCGCGGGCGGACGCCGCGCGCATCGGCGACGAGGCGGGGCGGGAGCTGAAACGGCGTGCCGGCCCCGATTTTCTGGCCTGAGCCGGCCGATTGTTCACGAAATTTGATGGATCGCGACCCTTTCCATTTTGTCTTGCGTGATTAAGTTGCGCAAACCCACGCATGACACAGCCATCAACCTCATCCGCCATCACCGTTTCCGGTCTGACCAAAACCTACGCCACGGGTTTTCAGGCTTTGAAGAAGGTCGACCTCGACATCCGTCGTGGCGAGATCTTCGCTTTGCTCGGGCCGAACGGCGCCGGCAAGACCACGCTGATCAGCATCATCTGCGGGATCGTGCGACCCTCGACCGGCACCGTGCTGGTGGAAGGCCATGACATCGGCCGCGACTACCGGATCACTCGTTCGCTGATCGGCCTTGTGCCGCAGGAACTGACAACCGATGCCTTCGAGACGGTGTGGGCGACGGTGAGCTTCAGCCGCGGCCTGTTCAACAAGCCGGCCGATCCCGCCTATGTCGAGAAGGTGCTGCGCGACCTGTCGCTGTGGGACAAGAAAGACAACAAGATCATGACGCTGTCCGGCGGCATGAAGCGGCGCGTGCTGATCGCCAAGGCGCTGGCGCACGAGCCGCGCATCCTGTTCCTCGACGAGCCGACCGCCGGCGTCGA
>JAHBZF010000061.1 GCA_019635575.1 Pseudolabrys sp.
CGCACAAACTCCCGCGCTGCGTTTTAGTCGGCCTCGGTCTGGTAGATGGAAAGAGAGGAAGGCTCTGCAACGAGGTCCGCGTCGTGCGCGGCTTGAACGGCCTTCCACTGCTCAGGGGACAGCACGGGATTATCTTCGAGCCCCACGGCGAACGCCTTGTAAGCATCTCCCGCAAGTGCCGCGATCTGCTTCGTTGTAAGGGGCGCAGCGGGCGGCGGCCCGGCCCTCGCGATTGAGAACAGCTCCTCGAATTGCTCGGAGACTGCAGCGTTCCGACGCTTGGCGAGGGCTGGGTCGCGCGTCTGAAGGGAGAAGCGCACCTCAGCGCCCCATCTGAAGGCGACGTGTACGGGCTCTTCTCCCGGCCGGGCGGGCGGTAGGACGACGCTCGCTCGCTTCCCCTTCATGACGCGGAAAACGTCGGCAGGAACGCGCTTTCTGTATTGGTGGAGGGAAGAGCCAGAACGCTTCATCGGCCGGTTTATGTAAAGCACCATGTGTGACGCCCCTGTGTACCAGTGGCGCGACTAAAAGACCAATGATGCTCGATAGTTATTCCATACCAAGGGTTTGATGATGCCTTGGTGCCCAGAAGAGGACTCGAACCTCCACGGTGTTACCCGCTAGTACCTGAAACTAGTGCGTCTACCAATTCCGCCATCTGGGCTCGGGGCGATACCTACGGACGCGACCCTGACTTGTCAATTCGGTGGCGAAGCGCGCGGCAATCCTGTATCCCGCCCTTGCTTCAAGGCCCTCGCCAGCCGCCCGACCCGGCCGGCAAAATCCGACGCTTCAGGCACCCGATCACAGGTAGCGCGATGACCGCACGCAGTCCCTACGACACCCTGATCACCGTTTTCGGCGGCTCCGGCTTCCTCGGCCGCAGCGTGGTGCGCGCGCTGGCCAAGCGCGACTACCGCATCCGCGTCGCGGTGCGCCGGCCGGAACTGGCCGGACACCTGCAACCGCTCGGCCGTGTCGGGCAGATCGAAGTGGTGCAGGCCAATCTGCGTCATGCCGGCTCGGTCGAGGCGGCGATGCGCGGCAGCGCGCTCGCGATCAATCTCGTCGGCATCCTGTTCGAGCGCGGCCGCCAGAGTTTCGACGCGGTGCAGACCGTCGGCGCCGACCATGTTGCCCGCGCGGCTACGACCCATGGCGCCGACCTGATCCATGTGTCGGCGATCGGCGCCAATGCGGACTCCCCCTCTGCTTATGCCCGCAGCAAGGCGGACGGCGAAGCGCGCGTCCTCGCCACACGGCCCGGCGCAACCATCGTGCGGCCATCAATCATGTTCGGCCCGGAGGATGATTTCTTCAATCGTTTCGCCTCGCTCGCGCGCTTCGTGCCGGCGTTGCCCCTGATCGGCGGCGGTGAGACGAAGTTGCAACCGGTGTTCGTCGGCGATGTCGCTGCGGCGATCGCCATCATCGCCGACGGCAAGCTGATGCACGATACGCCGCGCGCCGGCGAGGTGTTCGAGTGCGGCGGTCCGGACGTAGCCAGCTTCGCGCAACTGATGCGCTACACGCTCGATACGATCGGCCGCAAACGCCTGCTGGTGCCGCTGCCGTTCGGACTCGCCAAGATGAAAGCGTCGGTGCTGCAATTTCTGCCGAAGCCGCCGCTGACGCCGGATCAGGTCGAACTGCTGCGCACCGACAACGTCGTGTCGGATGCAGCGGCGCGCGCCGGCCATACGTTGCAGGGCCTCGGTATCACGCCGACGGTGATGACCGCCGTGGTGCCGTCGTATCTGTGGCGTTTCCGCAAGACCGGCCAGTTCGCCAAGATGGCGTGATTGTCCGGCCCAATTAATGGCCGAGCGCGAGCGCGGCGAGACCGGCGACGCCGACGATGATGCGCCACCACGCGAACAGCGCGAAGCTGTGCCGCTGCACGTAGCGCAGGAACGTCTTCACCACGATCCAGCCGCAAACGAACGACGCGGCGAAGCCGACCGCGATCACCATCTTGTTGCCGCCGCCGAGATCGGCGTGGCTCTTGTACAGTTCCCACGCGAACGCGCCGATCATGGTCGGCATCGCCAGCCAGAACGAGAACTCCGCAGCCGAGCGGCGGTCGGCGCCGAGCAGCATCGCGCCGACAATGGTAGCGCCGGAACGCGACACGCCGGGGATCATCGCCACGCACTGGATGATGCCGATGCCGAGATACATCGGCAACGTGAACTCGGTCGCATCGTGATAGCGCGCCTCGAGATTCTTGCGGTCGACCCACAGCAGCACGAAGCCACCGAGGATGAACATCGTGCAGACGATCCAGACGTTGAACAGCACGCTCTTGATGAAGCCGATGGCGAAGGCGCCGACCAGCGCCGCCGGCAGGAACGCGATCAGCACGCCGATGACGAAACGCGCCGCCGCCCAGCTCGTGAACATACCGAGCGCCAGCCGCCATAACCGCCCGAAATAGATCGTCAGCAGCGCAAGGATGGCGCCGAGCTGGATCAGAATGGCGAAGGATTTGCCGAAAGCATCATCGCCCCAGCCGAGAAAATGCTCCATGAGAAGGAGATGACCGGTGGACGAGACCGGGAGAAACTCCGTTAACCCTTCGACGATGCCGAGCACCAGGGCTTTCACAATGTCGATATGCGCGGTGATGATGCCGGCGAGTGCGGCCATCATTGCGTCGAAGTTCATTGGATATCTCCCGGCGCGAGCGCGATTCGGTCAATACGCGCTTGTCGCGCAACGACGGTAAGGGGGCAATGAAAAAGCAGCACGGTCAACAAGCGGCTCGGTTGCCGGGCGGCATCCGCTCCCGCATAGTCTCGCGCATGGTCCTGCGTGATTCCCCCGGACAACACGCCGGGACGCCCCGACGGCTCCCGTCACTCCAGTTTGCCGACCGCACATGCTGACGCTGCTGCACCAGACGCTCTGTCCGCATTCGCGCTTTGTCCGGCTGATCCTCGGCGAATACGGCCAGGAGCCCCGGCTGATCGAAGAACGGCCATGGGACCGCCGCGAAGACTTTCTCAAGGTCAATCCGGCCGGAACCCTTCCGGTGCTGATTGAGGAAGGCCAGCCACCCGTTCCCGGCGCCGGCATCATCGCCGAATATATCGACGAAACCCGCGGCGCCGAACAGGGCGAGGCGCGGCTGTTGCCGATCTCCATCAGCCAGCGCGTCGAGGTGCGGCGGCTGATGGCCTGGTTCAACGAGCGGTTCTTCGATGACGTCAGCGGCCCGCTGGTCGGCGAGCGCGAATTCAAGCGGCATATGACCGTCGAACAGGGCGGCGGCCCGCCGGACAGCAGCGCGCTACGCGCCGCACGCCACAATATCCGCTATCATCTCGCCTATATCGGCTGGCTGGTGCAGACGCGAGACTGGCTTGCGGGCGAGCGATTGAGCTATGCCGATCTCGCAGCGGCGGCGCATCTCTCCGCCGCCGACTATCTGGGCGAAGTGCCGTGGACCGACAACGACGCAGCGAAACACTGGTACGCCCGCGTGAAATCGCGGCCGTCGTTCCGCGCGCTGCTGACAGACACGGTGGCGGGGATGCCGCCGTCCAAGCACTACGCCAATCTCGACTTCTGACCGATCCAACCACACTCCGGGCGGCGCTGGCCGACACCGCGCGCGGCCACGGCTTCGACGCCATCGGCATCGCGCCGCCGCAGACCAGCCCGCAGGCACGCGAACGCTTCGCGCAATTTCTCGCCGCCGGCGAACACGGCGACATGCACTGGCTCGCCGAACGTGCAGCCTGGCGCAGCGATCCCGCGGCGCTGTGGCCGCAGGCGCGCGCCGTGATCATGCTCGGCATGAATTACGGCCGCGACTTCGATCCACGCGCCATCCTCGATGACAAGGATCACGGCGCGATCTCGGTCTACGCGCAGAGCGACACCGACTATCACGACGTGATCAAGAAGCGGCTGAAGGCGATCGCACGCTGGCTGATCGCCACCGCCGGCGGCGAAGTGAAAGTCTTCGTCGATACCGCGCCGGTGATGGAGAAGCCGCTGGCGCAGGCGGCCGGCCTCGGCTGGCAAGGCAAGCACACCAATCTCGTGTCGCGCGAATTCGGCTCGTGGCTGTTTCTCGGCGCGATCTTCACCACGCTCGATCTGCCGTTCGACACGCCGGGCGAAGACACCTGCGGCTCGTGCCGCGCTTGCCTCGATTCCTGTCCGACCGACGCGTTCACCGCGCCCTATCAACTCGATGCGCGGCGCTGTATCTCCTACCTCACCATCGAGCATCAGGGTCCGATTCCGCGCGACCTGCGCGCGCGCATCGGCAACCGCATCTATGGTTGCGACGACTGCCTCGCCGCCTGTCCCTGGAACAAATTTGCCAAGACCGGCCGTGAGGCGAAGCTCGCCGCGCGCGACACCCTGCGCGCGCCGCCGTTGTCCGAATTGGCGAAGCTTGATGACACCGCGTTCCGCGCGATGTTCGCCCGCACGGCCATCAAGCGCACTGGTCGCGACCGCTTCGTGCGCAATGTGCTGATCGCCATCGGCAACTCCGGCGATCGTACACTTGCCGCCGAGGCTGAAAGTTTGCTCAACGATGCGTCGCCGCTGGTGCGCGGCGCGGCTGTGTGGGCGTTGAGCCGACTGCTTTCGCCGGACGAGTTCGATGCGGTGCGCGATATTCGGCTGCCGCGCGAATTGGATGTGGACGTGCGGACAGAGTGGACCGCTTAAAACTCCGCCACCGCCGCAATCAATCGCTCGATGTCTTCCGGCCGCGACAGGCGGTGATCGCCGTCCTTCACCAGCGACAGCACCACGTCGTCGCGCGCGAACCGCGACACCAGTTCGACCGCGTGCTGCCACGGCACATCTTCATCCTTGACGCCCTGCAGAATCCGCACCGGACATCCGGTCTCGATCAGCCCGCCGAGCAACAGGTGTTCGCGACCGTCTTCGATCAATGCACGGGTGATGATGTAAGGGTCATCGGAATAGGTGGATGGCCGCCGCCACTGTCCGGTCTCGGCCAATTCCTGCTTGATCTCCGGCGTAAATTTTTTCCACATCAGCTCTTCGGTGAAGTCGACCGCCGGTGCGATCAACACGAGCCCCGCGAGCGGCGCATCATCTGCCGATTGCTGCTGCAACGCGCGGGCGAGGAGCAGCGCGAGCCATCCGCCCATGGACGAGCCGATCACCACCTGCGGCCCCTCGCAGAACTGCCGGTAAACCGTAACGCTTTCGTCCAGCCATCGGCCGATCGTGCCGTCGACGAACGCGCCGCCGGATTCCCCATGACCGGAATAGTCGAACCGCACGCAGGCGCGCCCGTTCGCCGCCGCCCAGGCGTCGAGCGCGGCGGCTTTGGTGCCCTGCATGTCGGACTTGAAGCCGGACATCCAGAACAAGCCCGGTGGCGCGCCGGCGCGCGCCCGCACCGCAATCTCGCGCGCGTCCTTTCCATGTCCCACACTGATGGTTTTGAGGCTAGAATCCGGCATGTTTCACTCAGCGATTCGCGCGGCAACGACGATGACGCGCACCCTGTTTCGCCGCAAGGCGACGACCATGCAAGTCTTGATATGCAAGTCCTGACATCAAGCCTTAACATGCCGCGCGCCTCCGTCCCGATGCGAAACAGCCGATGACGCCGCGCGCGCTGTCGGGCGCCACCATCCTGCAGATCGTGCCGGCGCTGCGCGGCGATGCCGCCGGACACGCGGCGATGGATACCGCCTTGCTGCTGCTGCAGGGCGGCGCACGCACCATCATCGCCGGCGACGACGGCGATCTGGTCGGCGAATTGCGCGCGCTCGGCGGCGAATTCCTGCCGCTCGGTCGCGAGACCTTCAACCCAGTGCAGTTGCGCGGTAATGCCCGCTTCCTGCGCGATTATGTGCTCACCGAGCGCGTCGATATCGTCCACGCGCATAGCGCGGCGTCGGCGTGGAGCGCGCTCTCGGCGCTGCACGAGCTGCCGGCCTGGCTGGTGACATCGTTCCCCGACGCGATCGCACGCGATACCTGGCTGCGCCGCACCTATCAGGGCGTGCTCGCGCGCGGCGACCGGGTGATCGCACCGTCAAGCTTCGTCTCGCTGGCGATGATCGAGCGTTACGGCATCGCGCCCGACCGAATCTCCGTCGTGCCGCGCAGCATCGACACCGCGGCGTTCAGTGCGGCGGCGGTGAGCGATGCGCAAATCGGTGCGATGCGCCGCGCCTGGGGCGTACTCGCCGGGCAACGGGTCATCTTCGCGCCACAGCCGATCGACGAGACAAACGGACAGATCGCGATCCTCGAAGCGATACGGCTCCTGATCGGTTTGCGCGGCGAGCGCGACACGTTACTGGTCCTAGCCGACGATGCACGCCGCCGCTCGCGCGCCATTCGCACTTTACGTGAGCGCGCCCGCGCGCACGGCCTCGACACGCTGCTGCGCTTTGCCGGCCCGATCGACGACGAGCCGCACAGCGTGCGCGGCGCCGCACCACCGATGACGCTCGCTTTGGCGGCGGCGGATGTCGTCGTGGTCACGCCATCGTTACCGCCGCCCACTGCCCGCGTCGTTGCGGAAGCGCAAGCCATGGGCCGGCCTGTCGTGGTCTCCGCGACGGGAACGTTGCCCGAACACACGCTGTTTCCCCCACGTATGCCCGAGGATTTGCGCACCGGCTGGGTGGTCCGCGCCGGCCATGCCGATGAAACCGCGCAGGCGTTGCATGCGGTGCTGTCGCTCAACACCACCGCTTATGCGGCTTTGGGCGCGCGGGCACGCCAGTTTGCCGAGTTCATGTTTTCACCCCGTAGCGTTGCCGAAGCGACACGCGCGGTCTATACGTCTGTGCTGGCTCGCGACGAATGACATTCTGATTCGCCAGTCTGCGCTCCGATCCATCGATCGTGCCGCCGCATTCCGGAACAGTGTCACACGACGCAATGTCATTCGGCGCATCGTCATTGCCATCTTTGCTTCTCTTTTTGCTTTTCCTTGCACGGGATCGTTGATGTCCAGCATACCGGCCCGACATTCGCCTCCGGAGCAGCGATTGCCGGCCTCCTCTGCCCGTATCGTCTCGCTGAAGCCGCTCACCGCGCTGATCGCCGTGCCGACGCTCGACGCCGGCGCAGCCGATCATGGTGCGCTCGAGCTGGTGCGCGTGCTGACCGCGGCGGGACACAAGGCCATCGTCGTATCGAGCGGTGGACGGCTGGTGAAAGACGTCCTCGGGGCCGGCGGCGAATTGATCCGGATCAATGTCGCCAGCAAAAACCCATTCGTCATGCTGCGCAACGGCTTCGCGCTGGCGCGGATCGCCCGCGAACGCGGCTGTGACATTTTGCACGCGCACGGCCGTGCACCGGCTTGGTGCACCTTCCTCGCCGCGCGTCGCACCGGCCTGCCGCTGCTCACCACGTGGCACAAGGGTTTTCGCGAACAGAACCTGTTCAAGCGGCTCTACAACAGCGTGATGGTGCGCGGCGATCGCATGATCGCACCGAGCGAGCAGATCGCCCAGCTTGCGGTGGACCGCTACAGCACACCGTGGGATCGCATCCGCGTCATTCCCGGTTGTCTTGATGCGGCGCGCTTCGACATCGGCAAGATGACCCGCGAGCGCATCGAGGCGGTGCGCGCCGCCTGGGGCATCGGCCCGGACACGCGGGTGATCCTGGTGGTCGGGAGGCTTATCCGCCGCAAGGGCCATCATGTAATGGTGCGCGCGGCGCAGCGGCTGCGCGAGCGCGGGCTGAAGAATTTCCTCTGCGTGTTCGTCGGTGAGGATCGCGGCCAGACGCAATATGCCGGCGAGCTGTGGGATCTGGTGCTGTCGTCCGACACCGCCGGCATCGTCCGGCTCGGGCGCCCGTGCGAGGATCTGCCGGCGGCTTACGCGGCGGCGTCCGTGGTCGTCTCGGCCGCGGTGCAGCCGGAAGGGCTGCAGCGCGCCATCGTCGAGGCGCAGGCCATGGCCCGGCCAGTGGTGGTGTCCGACGTGGCGGCCGGCCCGGACGTGGTGCTGTCGCCTCCGGCGGTGCCGGAGCACCTCATGACCGGCCTGCGGTTCCCGGCCGGAGACGAGGCTGCGCTGGCCGATACGCTGTTGCGGGTGTTTTCGATGCCGGAACCGGCGCGCGACGCCATCGGCGCGCGCGGGCGCGACTGGGTGCTCGGCCAGTTCAGCGAGGCGGCTGTCGCCCAGCAGACGCTGGCGCTCTATGCCGAGGTCGCCAGCCAGAACCGGGCCGCACGACACCGCGCCGGCTGATGCATGTGGCTTCCCGGCACCGTTTCCAAAGGATGCGGCAATTTGCGCGCGCACGGCGTTGACTCGCGGCCTATTTCTTCCAATCTTTGGCAAGGGCCCGTTCCGCAAGAGCCGAACCGACCCCTGACGATCCGCGTTTCCTGACAACAGCAAGAGGAGCCACGAACATTCGCCGTCCGATGAAAGCCGCGCCGCCCGTCAAGAAGGACGGTCCGCGCATCAACGAGGAGATCCGTGTCCGCGAGGTCCAGCTGATCGACGCCGGCGGTACCAACCACGGTCCCACCCCGATCCAGACCGCCCTTGAAATGGCGCAGGCCGCAGGGCTCGATCTGGTCGAAATCGCACCCAATTCAGCGCCGCCCGTCTGCAAGATCCTGGACTACGGCAAATACAAGTATCAGGCGCAGAAGAAGGCGGCCGAAGCCCGCAAGAAGCAGAAGGTCGTCGAGGTCAAGGAGATCAAGCTCCGCCCGATGATCGACGATCACGATTACGACGTGAAAATGAAGGCGATGCAGCGGTTCTTCGAGGAAGGCGACAAGGTGAAGATCACCCTGCGCTTCCGCGGCCGCGAAATGGCGCACCAGGAGCTCGGCTTCAAGCTGCTCGACCGCGTGCGCGACGACACCGCCACGATCGCCAAGATCGAACAGTCGGCCAAATTCGAAGGCCGGCAGATGGTCATGATCCTGGCGCCGCGCTGACGCGAGCCTGCGCTTCACGGCAAAAACCCCGGCTTGCGCCGGGGTTTTTCGTTTCCTGTGAGGCGGTATCAGGCGATCAGCGCCGCTCGGCTTCCCAACGCCCACTGCAGGCGCCGCTCCCCGACACGCCGGTCCAGGTGCCGGCCCCGGCATTCCGGCCCAGTTTGCCCGTGGCCCGCGCGGTGGCCTGCCCCTTGCCGAGATCGACATGGACCGCTCCCGCCAGCGAGACTTTCCCGGCGAAGTCGATGGCGGCGTCGCCCACATAGTCGACCCGGCCCCGCTCGACCTTGACCTCGTAGCGGTAGGCCCGGTCGCAGGTACCCTTGTCGGTGACGACCACGACGCTCCAGCGGCCGTCGAATTCGGCCGCCTGAGCGGTCCGCTCGGCCGGCGGGAGAGCGGCCAGCGTCAGAGCCGCGAGAGCCGTAAAGGCGCCCAGGCGGGCAGACGGCGGCAGGGCAAGCGATCGCATGGGCTTTTCCTCGGGCGGACGCGGCATTCGGCCGTCAAGTCGCCCCGGCCCGCCAGGGTTCCTGCCGTCCATCGCCCCCTTTGCGGGCCGGTTGCCATTTTCCAGGCGCTCTGCCATAACGCCGCCCTTCATGGCCCGGCCGGTAAAGGGCTGCCGTGGCGATGAAACCCGCTCAATCCGAGCAAAGTCGCTCCTTCGGAGCATCAATTCCGGCGGTTTTCCGCCCGGAACAGGAGAGCCAAATGCCCAAGCTGAAGACCAAATCGGGCGCCAAAAAGCGCTTCAAGATTACCGCATCCGGCAAGGTGAAATACCAGCAGTCCGGCAAGCGCCACGGCATGATCAAGCGCACCACCCAGCAGATCCGCGACCATCGCGGCACGCGGGTGCTGTTCAAGACCGACGGCGACAACATCAAGAAATACTGGCTGCCGAACGGCTGACCGGTGGCTGCCTCGCAGCATTCTTGACCCCATTCATTGCGGAATTCCTGAAGGAGACTGAATCATGGCGCGCGTCAAACGCGGTGTTACCGCTCACGCCAAGCACAAGAAGGTGCTCAAGGCCGCGAAGGGCTACTACGGCCGTCGCAAGAACACGATCCGGATCGCCAAGCAGGCGGTCGAGAAGGCCAACCAGTATGCGTTCCGCGATCGCAAGCGCCGCAAGCGCACGTTCCGCGCGCTCTGGATCCAGCGGCTCAACGCCGCGGTGCGCCCGTTCGGCCTGACCTATTCGAAGTTTATCAACGGCCTCGACAAGTCCGGCATCACCATCGACCGCAAGGTGCTCTCCGATCTCGCGATCCGCGAGCCGGCGGCGTTCCAGGCGATCGTCGAGAAGGCCAAGGCCGCGCTGCCTGCGTAATTCTCGAGGCACATGATCATGCGATCATGTGCCGGACTGGCGACCGATGATCGATGCCGCTTATGTCCAGCGGATGTCGCGTTACAATCGCTGGCAAAATGAAAACCTCTACGGCGTTGCCGACCGTCTCTCCGACCACGAGAGACGGCGGGACCGTGGCGCGTTTTTCGGCTCGATCCATCAGACACTGAATCATCTGCTGTGGGGTGACCGGCAGTGGATGAGCCGGTTCGCCGGCTGGCCGAAGCCGAGCATTGGAATTCGAGAGTCGGTGTCGCTCTATCCGGACTGGAACGATCTCAAACGCGAGCGCACGGCCGCCGATGCGGCCATCATCGCGTGGGCGGACGGGTTCGATCCGGACTGGACCAAAGGCGACCTCACCTGGTTTTCCGGCGGTCTCAACCGCGAGGTCACAAGGCCACGCTGGCAGCTTGTGACGCACTTTTTCAATCACCAGACCCATCATCGCGGGCAGGTTCATGCGATGCTCACGCAGGCCGGCGGCAAGCCGCACGATACCGACCTGTTCGTGATGCCGGAGTAACATGATGGCGGATATCGCAACGCTCGAACACGAATTGCTCGGTGCCATCAGCAGCGCTGGCGACGAAGCCGCGCTCGAAACGGTGCGCGTTGCCGCGCTCGGCAAAAGCGGCTCGGTCTCTGCATTGCTGAAAACGCTCGGCGGCCTGTCGCCGGACGAACGCAGGACGCAAGGCCCCGCCATCAACGGCCTCAAGGATCGCGTCACGCAGGCGATCGCCGCGCGCAAGGACGCGCTGGCCGCAGAAGCGCTCGACCGCCGCCTCGCCAGCGAAACCGTCGACGTCACGCTGCCGGTGCGCGAGGCTTCGGCGGAAACGGGCCGCGTGCATCCGATCAGCCAGGTGATGGACGAACTCACCGCGATATTCGCCGACATGGGCTTCGCGGTCGCGGAAGGTCCGGATATCGAGACCGACGATTACAACTTCACCAAGCTCAACTTTCCCGAAGGCCATCCGGCGCGGGAAATGCACGATACGTTCTACTTCAACCCGAAGCCGGACGGATCGCGCATGCTGTTGCGCACGCACACCTCGCCGGTACAGGTGCGCACCATGCTGGCGAAGAAGCCGCCGATCCGCGTGATCTGTCCCGGCCGAACCTATCGTTCGGACTCCGACCAGACCCACACGCCGATGTTTCATCAGGTCGAGGGCCTGGTCATCGACAAGGGATCGAATCTCGGCCACCTGAAATGGATTCTCGAGGAATTCTGCAAGGCGTTCTTCGAGGTCGATTCCGTGAAGATGCGCTTCCGGCCGTCGTTCTTCCCGTTCACCGAGCCGTCGCTCGAAGTCGACATCCAGTGCCGCCGCGACAAAGGCGAGATTCGCTTCGGCGAGGGTAATGACTGGCTGGAGATTCTCGGCTGCGGCATGGTGCATCCGAACGTGCTGCGGAATTGCGGCCTCGATCCCGATGAGTATCAGGGCTTCGCCTGGGGCATGGGGATCGATCGCATCGCCATGCTGAAATACGGCATGCCCGATCTGCGTCCGTTCTTCGAGGCGGACGTGCGCTGGCTGTCGCATTACGGCTTCCGGCCGCTCGATTTCCCGACGCTGGCGGGAGGATTGAGCGCATGATCGCGACGCTGGACCGTCTGCTGTTCAACGCCATCACCCGGCGCTGGGAGGATGGCCGTATCGGCGCCTACTGCACCGCGCTCGGAACCCGCAACGAAGCGATCACGCCGGTGGTGCTGGAATCGCTGCAGACCATCGACACCAAGGCGGGCGGCCTGCTGACGCATGTGTCGGTGATGATCGCCGGCCTCGGCCTGATCGCGCCGATGGTGGCGAGCAATGATGTCGAGCTCGGCGTGATCATCTTCGAGATCGCCGTCTATCTGCTGATCGCGATCGGCTGCCTCCGTGCGCTGTCGGTTTTCCGCAGCGAACGGCTGGCGCCGGCGACTGCCGCGGAAGCCGTCAGCCGCGAGATCATCCTGCGGCGCGAGCTCTACGCGTTGTGTAACCAGGCGTCGATCGTGTTCACGATCTTTGTCTTCATCAGCCTGCCTGTTTTGTATTTCTGGACGCCGGGGAAACTGCCGTGAAATTCTCTCTCTCCTGGCTGAAGGATCACCTCACCACAGACGCCACGCTCGAGGAGATCGTCGACAAGCTGACGATGATCGGGCTTGAGGTGGAGCACGTCGACAATCCGGCGGAAAAATTCGCGCCATTCAAGGTGGTCGAGGTGCTGACCGCCGTGCAGCATCCGAATGCGGATCGGCTGCGCGTCTGCACCGTCAACACCGGCACCGGCGCGCCGCTGCAGATCGTCTGCGGCGCACCGAATGCGCGCGCCGGCATCAAGGCCGTGCTCGGGCTGCCCGGCACCTATATTCCGTCGAAGGACATCACGCTCGCGGTCGGCAAGATCCGCGGCGTCGAAAGCCAGGGCATGATGATCTCCGGCGCGGAGATCGGCTTCAACGACGACCACAGCGGCATTATCGAGATGCCGGCCGATGCGCCGGTCGGTACGCCGTTCGCCGAAGTTCTCGGCCTGAACGATCCGGTGATCGAGATCAATCTCACGCCGAACCGCCCGGACTGCACCGGCGTTTCCGGCATCGCCCGCGATCTCGGCGCGGCGCTGATCGGCACGTTCCGCGACCGCGCGGTGAAGCAGATCAAGGGTGAATTCCCCTGCCCGGTGTCGGTGACGATCGAGGCCGAGGCGCTGTGCCCGGCGTTCGGCCTGCGGCTGGTGCGCGGCGTCAAGAATGGTCCGTCGCCGGACTGGCTGCAAAAGCGCCTGAACGCCATCGGCCTGCGGCCGATCAATGCGCTGGTCGATATCACCAACTACATCACCTTCGACCGCGGCAGGCCGCTGCATGTGTTCGACGCCAGGAAGGTGAAAGGCAACCTCGTCGTGCGCCGCGCGCAGAACGGCGAACAATTGCTGGCGCTCGACGGCAAGACCTACACGCTCGACAACGCCATGTGCGTGATCGCCGACGACAACGGGCCGGAATCGCTGTCCGGCATCATGGGCGGCGAGCATTCCGGCTGCGACGAGACGACCACCGACGTGCTGATCGAATCCGCGCTGTGGGACGAAATCAATATCGCTCAGACCGGCCGCAAGCTCGGCATCAACACCGACGCGCGCTATCGCTTCGAACGCGGCGTCGATCCGGCGTTCATGCTGCCGGGCCTCGATCTCGCGACACAGATGGTGCTCGACCTGTGCGGCGGTACGCCGTCGGAGATCGTTGTTGCTGGCGCGGTGAAGATGCCGGAACGCGTGATCGATTTCCCGGTGAGCGAAGTGAAGCGCCTCGCCGGTCTCGACGTGCCGGTGGCCGATATCAAGCGCACGCTGGAGAAGCTCGGCTTCTTCACCGCCGGTCCGAACGAGCGCCTGAAAGTCGCGGTGCCGTCGTGGCGTCCGGACGTGCACGGCAAAGCCGACCTCGTCGAGGAAGTCGTGCGCATCGCCGGCGTCGATCTGGTGCCGCTGACGCCGTTTCCGCGCCATGCCGATGCGTTCAAGCCGGTGCTGACGCCGCTGCAGTTGCGTACCCGCAAGGCGAAGCGCGCGCTCGCCGCGCGCGGCCTCGTTGAAGCGGTGACGTGGTCGTTCGTGTCAAAAACGCAGGCAACCTCGTTCGGCGGCGGACAAGCGGAATTGGCGCTCGCCAATCCGATAGCATCCGAATTGTCCGATATGCGGCCAAGCCTGCTCGCCGGTCTGATCAGCGCCGTACAGAAGAATGCCGACCGCGGCTCCTCCGATGTCGCCCTGTTCGAGGTCGGACAGGTGTTTCGCGGCGACCAGCCGGACCAGCAGTTCACCGCCGCGAGCGGCGTGCGTCGCGCGCTGGCGCGTCCTGCCGGCACCGGCCGGTTCTGGTCGTCGCCGGCGACGCCGGTCGATGCGTTCGACGCCAAGGCCGATGCCTTCGCGGTGCTCGCGGCCGCCGGTGCGCCGATGCAGGCGCTGCAAGTGGTGCCGGGCGGACCCGACTGGTTCCATCCCGGCCGCTCCGGCACGATCCAGATCGGCCCGCAGAACATCCTCGGCCATTTCGGCGAATTGCATCCGCGCGCGCTGGCGGCGCTCGACGCCGAGGGGCCGCTGGTGGCGTTCGAGGTGATCCTTGAGCGTATCCCCGAGCCGAAAGCAAAGCCGACCCGCGCCAAGCCGGCGCTGGAGCTGTCGCCGTTCCAGCCGGTGTCGCGCGATTTCGCCTTCATCGTCGCCCGCGCCATCAAGGCCGGCGACATCGTCCGCACCGTGCAGGCGGTAGACAAGAAGCTGATTACCGGCGTGACGGTGTTCGACGTCTACGAAGGCAAGGGCATCGATCCCGACAAGAAGTCGGTCGCGGTCGCGGTGACGATCCAGCCGCGCGACAAGACCATGACCGATCAAGAGATCGATGCACTTGCGGCAAAGATCGTCGCCGACGTAGCGAAGAAGAACGGCGGCGCGCTGCGCGGCTGATCTCTCTTACGCCAGCATCAGATCGGCATAGGCGAAACCGTCGCGCATGACAGTCTCGCCGCGCCGCAACGGAATGCGCCGCGCGAACATCGGCCCGCCGCTGACGCAGGTGTGAAACTCACCGTTCTCGCCACACGGGTCGACATTCGGTGGCAGGGCCGCAAGAGTCGCTGCGTCGAACGCACGACCGGCGAAATCTGCAGACAGCACCTTGCAATCGACCGCGGCGATGGTGGCCTCCAGCCCGGCCGCGATCATCTCGCGCGCCAGTTCGGTTGTCTCCCGCCCCCAGAGCGGAAACAGCGGTGCGATGCCGGTGCCGGCCAGCTTCTGCTCGCGATAGGCACGGATGTCCGACAGGAACAGATCGCCGAAAATCATCTGCGTCACGCCGTCTTCGCGCGCCGAGGCCATCGCCGCAGCCATCCTCTGCTCATAGATCTCGTTCGGGCATGGATAAGGGATCGGCACGATCCGCAGCGGCAGGCCCGCCGCGTCGCATTGCGCGCGCAGCACCTCCTCGCGCACCCCATGAATGCTGACACGCTGGAATGTATCGGTGACGGTCGTCAGCGCGCCGACGATCTCGCAATCAAGCATCGTGCGCGTCACATGCAGTGCGAAAGCGCTGTCCTTGCCGCTGGACCAGGCAATCCACGCTTTTGCCCGGCTCATTGATCGCGATTGCGGCGCCGGGTCCGCTCCCGACCGCGCGTCGGCTTCGTCTCCGGCTTCTCATCCTTGAGCGCGCCGATCTTGCGCAACGCGGCTTCCGCCGCACGCGTGCCGCTCTCCCACGCGCCCGCGAGGGTGCCGCCCAGCGTATCGTGCACCGCGTCGCCGGCGAACCAGACCCGCTCGCGCACCGGCACGGCCAGCTGCTTGCGCGCGCCGTCGCCACCCGGCATGGCGGAGGCGATCGCGCCCATGATCCACGGCTCCTCGTTCCAGCGCGTGGCGGCCTGCCGCTTCACCGCGGACTTCACCTCGCTACCGTACAGATCGGCAAGCCACGACACGGCGAAATCGGTCATCGCCGCTTCGCCCTGCGCCGCAAGCTCCGCTCCGAACTTGCCACCGACATCGACGACGCAAATGCTGCTGCCGTTGACATGCGCCAGCAGCGCCCCGGTGCGGGCGCTGGCGGCTTTCTGAAACACGAGGTCGTTCGCGGCCAGACCGAATGGATTGCCGCTCACCTCGAGGCCGATATGATCGCGGCTGCCCAGCTTGAGCCGGGCGAAAGCGTCCACATAGCTCTTCGGCAGTTCCGGCGTGAACTTGATCTTGCCGGCGGCGAGCACGCTTGCCGACGCGGTGACGATCACCGTACGCGCGCGCAGCTTGCCACGTTCGGTTTCCACTTCCAGCGTCTTCAGCCATTCGATCTTCGTCGCCGGCGTCGAGAGTTGCACCGGCACGCCCTCGCCCAGTTTGGCGATCAGCGCGCCGAGTCCGCGCCGCACATAAGTCGGGCTGTCGCGCTCCGTCATCCGCGACAGATCGAGCGCCGAGAGGTCGGCCAGATCACGCCCAGTGCCATAGGCGCCGAGCACGAAATCCACCGTCGGTTTCCAGTCGTCGAGCAGATCCTTCGGCAGCACGCGCGCCGCCGCGATATCGCTCTTGCCGCGCACCGCATCGGCGATGGCGCGGCGCGAGCGAAACACCGACGCCAGGAAATCCTCGATCTCGCCCTCGCGGCCGAAACGGCGGCCGACCCGCAGTTTCTGCAGGCGCGGACCCGCCGATGTCTCGAATCCGGCACGAGCCGCGAGCGGCAGCAGCGGATTGGTGTCGGCGGCATAGAGCGCATGCGCACCACGATCAAACGGCGCGCCGAGACTACGGGTGTCGGTGAACGCGCGCCCACCGATCCGGTTCGACGCCTCGATCAACGCGAAACGCCGTCCAGCGGCGGCGACACGGCGCGCGGCGGCGATGCCGGCGGCTCCCGCGCCGATAATCACCACATCGACTTCGCCCGAGGTCGGCACAGCGCCAAGTGCCGGATTGAGCGCCGGTTCGAAGGCCGGCACCGCTGCGAACGCGGCCGACCCGGCAAGAAAAGAACGACGGCTAATTGTCGTCATAGTATCCAAACGGTTTCCGGAGGTCGGTCTACTCTGCCCGAACCCTTGATTCATCGCAAATCCGATGGCTAACGCGCGGTCAACGCGGCGCTTGCCACGTGGCGACATGAACCAAATCGCAATGCCTTCATGCGTAATCTCGACGCAACGATCAATGCGTCAGGAATTGCGCATACAGCGCAAGAAGACGCAGACGCCTTTGCGCCGGGGACGCGGGGCTCATGAGTTTCGTGCTTGATCATGTCGGCGGCTTGATGGCCCGGTATCTCGACCGGCGCGAGGCCGACTACACGCCTTTCACGCCGAGCGATCCGGAGGCGCTGCGCGCCGTGCTGCGACCCGGCGACGTGCTGCTGGTCGAAGGCACCAACAAGATTTCCGGTATCATCAAATATCTGACGCAGTCGACCTGGTCGCATGCGGCGCTTTACACCGGCCCGGTCGGCGATCGTACCACCGCCGACGGCGAGCCGCTCGTTCTGGTGGAAGCCAATATCGGCCAAGGCGTGGTCGCCGCGCCGCTGTCGAAATACTTCAAGTGTCACACGCGCATCTGCCGGCCGACCAGTCTCACCATCGAGGATCGCGTGCGCGTCTGCACCTATGCGGCCGAGCGCATCGGTTTCGACTACGATGTGAAAAACATCATTGATCTGATGCGTTATCTGATCCCGCTGCCGATCCCGCGCCGGTTCCGCCGTCGCATGCTGGCGCTCGGTTCCGGCCATCCGACGCGGATCATCTGCTCGGCGCTGATCGCGCAGTCGTTCGAAGCCGTACGCTACCCGATCCTGCCGACCGTGACGCGCGACGCGGAGATGCAACGCGAGTTGATGGAAATCCGTCATTCCTCGCTCTACGCGCCGCGCGATTTCGACATCTCGCCTTATTTCGAGGTGGTGAAGCCGACGCTCGCCGGCGGCTTCGACTACAAGGCGATGCAATGGAGCGACCGGCAGGCGGCCGCACCGCAGGCCGTTCCCCTCGCTCCCGCGCCGGCCGCCGCAGCGGCTTGATTTGCCGCCATCCTGTTCTTAACTCTGCCTGCCGGCAGAGGGGATCACGATGTTCGACGCACTGGTGAAGGCCATTGCCCAGATGGGCACGCCGCCGTTCCGGCGGATTTTGCTGAAAGCGGTCGGCCTGGCGCTGCTGCTGATCGTCCTGATCGGTATCAGCCTGCAACGCGTGTTCTCCTGGCTCGCCACCACCGGTGCCGGCTGGGCCGAGGTGACCACCGGCGTCGCGCCGCATGCCGCGTGGGACGTGCTGGTATGGATCGTCTCCATTGCCGCGAGCCTCGGCATCCTGCTCGGCGGCATTTTCCTGATGCCGGCGGTGACGGCTTTCGTCGGCAGCTTCTTCGTCGACGAAATCGCCGAACACGTCGAGCGCGAGCATTATCCGGCCGAGCCGCTCGGCCGCGCACTGCCGCTCGGCCGCGCCACCCTTGAAGGCAGCAAGACCGCGCTGCTTGCCTTGCTGGTCTATCTCGTCGCGCTGCCGTTCCTGCTGTTCGCCGGCATCGGCGTGTTCATTTTCTTTTTCGCGACCGCTTATCTGCTCGGTCGCGAATATTTCGAACTGGTGGCGATGCGGTTTCTGCCGCCGGCCGATGCCAAGGCGCTGCGACGCCTGCATCGCGGCACGGTGTTCATGGCCGGCCTCGCCATGGCGGCGTTCGTGTCGATCCCGATCGTCAATCTGGCGACGCCGCTGTTCGCAACGGCGCTGGCGGTGCATGTCTACAAGCGGCTGGCCGGCCCGCGGATCGAATTGATCGAGCCGAAGCGGGTGTAAGGAGCAGGCTCGCTCTCAATCCCGCCTCATCCTGAGGAGCAGGCAAAGCCTGCGTCTCGAAGGATGCGGCGGCTCCGTTCTCGCATCATGGTCCGAGACGCATCGCCATAGCGCGTCGAAGACGCGCGTAAACGCGCTAACGCATTGCTCCTCACCATGAGACAACGACACTCACGCCGCCACGGTCTTCCCCGGCCACTTGCACAGATCGGCGATGATGCAGCGCTCGCACAGCGGCTTGCGCGCGAGGCACGTATAGCGGCCGTGCAGGATCAGCCAGTGATGCGCATGCTGCATATATTTCGCCGGAATGCGCGCGACCAGTTCATCCTCCACCTCGCGCGGCGTTTTGCCCGGCGCCATGCCGGTGCGATTGCCGATGCGGAAGATGTGCGTATCGACCGCCATGGTCGGTTCGCCGAACGCGATATTCAGCACCACATTGGCGGTCTTGCGGCCGACGCCTGGTAACGCTTCCAGTTCCTCGCGCGAACGCGGCACTTCTCCGTGATACTGCTCGGACAGGATCGTAGCGAGCGCCGCGACGTTCTTCGCCTTGGTGCGATAGAGCCCAATGGTCTTGATCAGCTCACGGATGCGGTCTTCACCGAGCTTCGCCATCTTCTCAGGCGTGTCGGCAACAGCGAACAATCCGGGCGTCGCCTTGTTCACCCCGGCATCGGTCGCCTGCGCCGACAGCACCACCGCCACCAGCAGCGTGAACGCGTTGGTGTGGTGCAACTCCCCCTTGGGGTGTGGCTCGCGCGCGGCGAAACGACGGAACGCCTCGTCGATCTCCGCATCAGTCCAGCGCGGGATATCGCCGTGCATGGCTTTCGCGTCGGCTTTGGCCTGCTGCGGCGGCGCCTTCAGTTTGGCCGCTTTGCCGGCTTTGGCTTTGGCGAGCCGCGTCTTCGTTTTGGCGGCCTTGGCCGCGCGTTTCTTTTTACCGGTCGCTGGTTTTGCCATGGTTCCGATATAGATTACCGGCATGAGTGCCGACAACACGATGGTTCAGGACGGCGATACACCGATTTTTGCGGCGCTGCTGACGCCGCACCGGTCGCTCGGCCGGACCGGGTTCCTGATCGTGATGCTGCTGTTCGGCGGCGTGAGCTTCGTCGCCGGCATGGCCTTCCTGCTGATGGGCGCCTGGCCGGTGTTCGGATTCTTCGGCCTCGACGTGCTGCTGCTCTACCTCGCGTTCCGGATCAATTATCGGGCCGCTGCCGCCTACGAGGAGGTCACGGTGACCGCCACCGAGCTGAAGGTGCGCAAGGTCACCCATCACGGCCGCGTGCGCGAATGGACGCTCAACCCGCTCTGGGTGCGGCTCGAAACCGTGACCCACGAGGATTACGGCATGGAAAAGCTGCTGCTGGTCACCCGCGGGCGCGCGCTGCCGATCGCGACCCTGCTCGGGCCGGACGAAAAAGCCAGTTTCGCCAAGGCCTTGGGCGCCGCGCTCGGCGAGGCGAAACGCGGCCCGACCCGGACCGTGCTGCCGTGACCGGGGATAGAAGCCGGTTCAGAAACCGGGTGGCGACGCTTCCCGGCCGGCGCTAGATCGGGATCATGCTCAACACCATGACCCTCACCCACGCCATTACCGCGGCACCGCCGGTCAAGACCGCCGAGACCGATTATGACATCGTCCGCCGTGCCATCGCCTTCATCTCCGAGCGCTGGCGGGCGCAGCCGGAGATCGACGACATCGCGGCGGCGGCCGGCGTCACGCCGACCGAACTTCATCATCTTTTTCGCCGTTGGGCCGGGCTAACGCCCAAGGATTTCCTGCAGGCGATCACGCTCGATCACGCGCGCCTGCTGCTGCGGGATTCCGCCAGCGTGCTCGACGCCGCCTATGAAGTGGGCTTGTCGGGGCCGGGCCGGCTGCACGACCTGTTTGTCGCGCATGAGGCGATGTCGCCCGGCGAATGGAAAGCCGGCGGCGAAGGTCTGACGCTGAGTTATGGCTTTCATCCCTCGCCGTTCGGCATCGCGCTGGTGATCGCCACGCCGCGCGGGCTGGCGGGACTTGCGTTCGCCGATCCGGGCGAGGAACGCGCCGCGCTCACCGACATGACCCGGCGCTGGCCGAAAGCGACCTATGTCGAGGATCGCGCCATGACGGCGCCGATCGCGCAGCGCATTTTCGATCAGGCCCAGTGGTGCGCCGATCAGCCGCTGCGCGTCGTGCTGATCGGCACCGACTTCGAGCTGCGCGTGTGGGAAACGCTGCTGACGATCCCGATGGGCCGCGCGACGACCTATTCGGATATCGCGGCGAAGATCAAATCGCCGAAAGCCTCGCGCGCGGTCGGCGCCGCCGTCGGCAAGAACCCGATCAGCTTCGTGGTGCCGTGCCATCGCGTGCTCGGCAAGAGCGGCGCGA
>JAHBZF010000062.1 GCA_019635575.1 Pseudolabrys sp.
CGCCGGCGCGCTCGACGAGGATCTGCTGTTTTATCTCAAGGCGCGCGGCATTCCGCCGAAGGAGGCGGAGGCATTGATGGTCACGGCGTTTGTCGGTGAGGTGGTCGAGCAGGTCGCGCATGAAGGGCTGCGCGACAGTCTGCTGGCCGCCGCCGACGGCTGGTTGCAGGCGAGGAGCGCCTGATGCACCCGGCAGTCGACAACGGCAGTTATGACGTCGAGCGCATCCGCGCGGATTTTCCGGCGCTGGCGATGCAGGTCTACGGCAAGCCGCTCGTTTATCTCGACAACGCCGCCTCGGCGCAAAAGCCGCAGACGATGCTCGACCGCATCCAGAAGGCGTATACGAGCGAATACGCCAACGTGCATCGCGGGCTGCACTTCCTTGCCAACGAGGCGACGGAAGCCTACGAGGCAGCGCGCGAGACCGTGCGCGCGTTCCTCAACGCGCCGCGCAAGGAAGAGATCATCTTCACCCGCAACGCCACCGAGGCGCTTAATCTCGTCGCGGCGACCTTCGGCCGCGAGCGGCTGAAGCAGGGCGACGAGGTGGTGCTGTCGATCATGGAGCACCACTCCAACATCGTGCCGTGGCATTTCCTGCGCGAGCGGCAGGGCGCCGTCATCAAATGGGCGCCGGTCGATGACGACGGCAATTTCCTGCTCGACGAGTTCGAGAAGCTTCTGACGCCGCGCACCAAGATGGTGGCGATCACGCAGATGTCGAACGCGCTCGGCACCATCGTCCCGGTCAAGGACGTGGTTCGCATCGCCCATGCGCGCGGCATTCCGGTGCTGGTCGATGGCAGCCAGGCGGCGGTGCATCTCGATGTCGACGTGCAGGACATCGGCTGCGACTTTTACGTGTTCACCGGTCACAAGGTCTACGGCCCGACCGGCATCGGCGTGCTGTGGGGCCGTTACGATCTGCTCGCGGCGATGCCACCGTTCAACGGCGGTGGCGAGATGATCCACGAGGTCTACGAGGATCGCGTGACCTATGGCGAGCCGCCGCACCGTTTCGAGGCCGGCACGCCGCCGATCGTGCAGGCGATCGGGCTCGGCGCCGCCATCGATTATATGAATTCGGTCGGCAAGTCGCGCATCCGCGCCCATGAGGACGCGCTGGTGCGCTATGCGCACGAGCGGCTGCGCGAGATCAATTCGCTGCGGATCGTCGGCGAGGCGCGCGACAAGGGCGCCATCGTCTCGTTCGAGATGAAGGGCGCGCATCCGCATGACGTGGCGACGGTGATCGACCGCTCCGGCGTCGCGGTCCGGGCCGGAACCCATTGCACCATGCCGCTGCTCAACCGGTTCGGCTTGACGGCCACTTGCCGTGCCTCATTCGCCATGTACAACACCATGGCCGAGGTCGACGCGCTCGCCGCGTCGCTGCGCAAGGCGCAGGATTTCTTCGGCTGACCGTTTTGAACAAGACCAGTGTGAATGTGTGTGCGCAGGACTGAGACATGACCGATAACACACCTCCGGATCAGATCGTCGCGCCGCCGACGGACGACAAAGCCGCCGACAGCATTGCCCCGGCGGCCGCCTCGGCTCTGCCGGAGCCGGAACTCACGCGGATGACCGACGATGTCGTCACCGCGCTGAAGACCGTCTACGACCCGGAAATCCCGGCCGACATCTACGAGCTTGGCCTGATCTACAAGATCGACATCGCCGACGACCGCGCCGTGAATATCGACATGACGCTGACGACGCCGAACTGTCCCGCCGCGCAGGATCTGCCGGTGATGGTGGAGAATGCGGTGGCGAGCGTTGCCGGCGTCGGCAAGGTTGGCGTCAAGGTCGTCTGGGATCCGCCGTGGGATCCGAGCCGGATGTCGGACGAAGCGCGCGACATGCTGAATATGTGGTGACGCGCTCAACAGGTGGTGAGTTGCGGAATCGCTTGTCCACGCCCACATTGGGTTGAACGGAAAGCCCGTCGTTTCAAGCTGTTATCATTCGAAACAGCGAGGGAGACCAAGCCATGGCCACAGCGCGGCCCCGCCCGCAGGTGATGCGTCTGACCGATGCCGCCGCGGCGCGCATCAAGGACGTGATGGCGCGGGCGACCGAGCCGGTCGAGGGCGTGCGCGTCGGCGTCAAGAACGGCGGCTGCGCCGGCATGGAATACACGATGGAATACGCCACCGCGGTCAATCCGACCGACGAGGTGGTGGAGGACAAGGGCGTCAAGATCCTGGTCGACCCGAAGGCGATCCTGTTCCTGCTCGGCACCGAGATGGACTACAAGGTCGACAAGCTGTCGGCGCAGTTCGTCTTCAACAATCCGAACCAGACTTCGGCCTGTGGCTGCGGGGAATCGGTTCAGCTCACGCCGGCCAAGCCGGAGGCGATGGCGTCGTCCTGAGACTAGTCGGGGGGCAGGGCCGTCAGGCGACCTGCTGCGACGCCGGCTGGGTGCCGGACACTTCCGGATCGGTTTCGCAGATCACGCGATTGCGGCCATGGCGCTTGGCCGCATACAGGCAGGCGTCTGTCCGTTCGATCAGCGATTGAACAGTGTCGTTCTTGTGCAGCGTGGCGATGCCGATCGAGACCGTAACCCGTCCGAGATGCTCGCCGGTCGAGCGTTTCATCAATTCCTTGGTCATCACGGCGCGGCGGATATGGTCGCCGACGGTGAGCGCGGAACGCAGCACCGTATTTGGTAAGATCACGGCGAACTCCTCGCCGCCGTAGCGGGCCGCGGTGTCCTGGCCCTTGACGTTCTGCTTCATCGCGATGGCGACGAGACGCAGCACCTGGTCGCCGGTGAGGTGGCCGTAATTGTCGTTGAACGACTTGAAGTGGTCGATGTCCGCCATCATCAGCGACAGCGGCTCGTTCTTGGTGTGCGCCTCGCGGATCGCGCGCTCGAGCGTGGTGTCGAACAGCTTGCGGTTGGCAAGCTGGGTCAGCGGATCGGTCAGGCTTTCGGTGCGGACCGTTTCCAGGTTCGACTGAAGCTCGTTGATTTCCTGCTTCGAGGCGTTGAGCCGTTCCTCCAGCTTCAGATTGGAGGCTTCCATCTCGCGGGCGCTCTGCACCAGGCTCTCGACGATGAGGCGCAGGCTGTCGCGGTCCTTGGACTGGCCGAGCCGCTCGCTGGCGTCGGCGAGGCTCTCGCTGTAGCTCGATGCGGTGCCGACCGCGGCGTCGACCATGGCCATGACCTGGTCGATCTCGTCCATCACCTTGCTGCCGACCGCATCGATCCGGTCGGTGAGGCGGGTCGAGGAAATGTAGGTGTCGTAAATCTGGTCGAGCTCGGCCGAGGAAATCGTGCCTTGCTCCTTCAGCGTCTCGTTGATCCGCTGGTTGAGGCTCGGATTGTAACCGGTGGCGTAGATGTACCAGACTTCGTAATTGCGCGGCGTGGCCGCATGCCGCAAAGCCTTGATCTGACCGAGCGCAATCTCGGCGAACGGCAGCGTTTGTTCGTGCTCGTTGGACCGGTCGGCCATCAGACTATCACCCGCACCCGGTATACGAGCGCAAGACTCCCCCGAAAACCCAGTGAAACCAGGTACTCCCGGTAGATGAAGTTATTCGACAGCCGTTGACGGGAGGTTAAATCTGAACCCGGCGACAGGTTATATCTGCCGCCGCTTATGAACCATTACGGCCGGGGATCAGGGCGCGCGGGCCGGAATCGGCCGGAGCAGGAAGGCCGGCATGTGCGACATGTCCGCCGGTTCGTCGTTGCTCTTCTGAGCGCGCGGCGACGACTGGTTCCTGGATTGCGGTTTGGATTGCGGCTTGGACTGCGCCGTTTTGGACTCGGTTTCGGTCCTGGCCTCGTCATGCGGCGCAGCCTGCGCCGCGGCGGGCTCGCGGCGGGGGCGGCGATCGCTGCCGTCCCGGCCCTCGCGACCCCGGCCACCGCGTCCGCCACGGCGGCGGTTGCCGCCACGTCCGCCGGTGTCGGCAGCGTCGTCGTCGCCGGCGCGAACCGGTTCGCTCGCCCAGGCGATCTTCTGCCCGGTCAGCTTCTCGATCGCATCGAGCGACTTGCTGTCGATCGGCGCGACGATGGTGATGGCGGTGCCGGAACGCCCGGCGCGGCCGGTGCGGCCGATCCGGTGCACATAGTCATCCGGATGGTGCGGCACGTCGAAATTGAACACATGGCTGACGTCGGGGATGTCGAGGCCGCGCGCCGCGACGTCGGAGGCGATCAGCAGTTGCGCATCGCCCTTGCGGAACTGGTCGAGCGCGCTCATGCGCGCGGTCTGGTCCATGTCGCCGTGCAGCGCGACGGCGCTGAAACCATGCTTGACCAGCGAGCGGTGCAACTGCGCGACTTCGCTTTTGCGGTTGCAGAAGATGATCGCGTTCTTGAGGTTCTCCGCGCCGCGGATCAGGCCGCGCAGGATCTCGCGCTTTTCGTAGGATTCGCGGCCTGCGGCGACGAGTTGCTGCGTGATCGTGGTGGCGGCCGTCGCCGGGCGCGAGACTTCGACGCGGACCGGATTGTGCAGGAAGGTATCGACGAGCCGCTGGATTTCCGGCGGCATGGTGGCCGAAAAGAACAGCGTCTGGCGCGTGAACGGCACCATCCGGCAGATACGCTCGATATCCGGGATGAAGCCCATGTCGAGCATGCGGTCGGCTTCGTCGATGACGAGCACCTCGATGCCCGTGAGGAGAAGCTTACCACGCTCGAAATGATCGAGCAGGCGACCAGGGGTCGCGATCAGCACATCGACGCCACGCGTCAGCTTGGCATCCTGATCGCCGAAGGACACGCCACCGATGATCAGGGCCACATTGAGCTTATGATTCGCGCCGTATTTGATGAAGCTATCCTCCACCTGCGCGGCGAGTTCGCGCGTCGGTTCGAGGATGAGCGTGCGTGGCATTCGCGCACGGGCTCGGCCGCTCTCCAGGAGCGTGAGCATGGGCAGCGTGAAGGCTGCCGTCTTGCCGGTGCCTGTCTGCGCGATGCCGAGCACGTCGCGCCGCGCGAGAACGTGGGGGATCGCCTGATCCTGGATGGGGGTCGGGGATTTGTAGCCGGCGGCCTCAATGGCCGAGAGAACCTTGTCGGACAGGCCGAGATGGGAGAAGGACATGCAACCTCTGGGACCACGGCGTGCGCGCGACTAAATGAAACGGTTGAAAAGGCGCGCAGGGGGGTCGCGGTCGAATCTTCAAGAACAGTCGAACCGTTTGCCGGAACATAGGGCCAACCCCGCGAAAGTCAATGTTCCGCACTGCAGCAAGTGCCTTCCTTGCTTAACGTTTCAGCATTGCTGGCCCGCATTTTCGGGCTTTCGGGGGTAGTCAGGAGAGGCGGGGCAGGCACAATGCCGGCATGACCGCACACGACAATCCGGGCGTCATCGCCCCGCCGCCGCTGATCGGCCTCGCCGTGATCGTCGGCGGCCTGCTGCTCGACTGGCTGCTGCCAGCCTATCTCCTGACCGTGCTGTTGAGCCTTGAGGACCGGCTGGTGATCGGCGCGCTGCTGTTGCTGGCCGGACTGGCGCTGGCGATTTCCGCGCTCGGAGCCTTCCGCGCCGCCCGGACCAATCCGGAGCCGTGGAAACCGAGCCGGGCGCTGGTCGCCGGCGGCATTTTCCGCTGGCTGCGCAATCCGATGTATGTGGGCGGCCTGCTGGTTCTCGCCGGTTTGAGCATCGCTCTCGCGTCGGACTGGATGCTGGTGCTCGCGATCGGCTCGGCATTCGTCCTCCACTACGGGGTGGTGCTGCGCGAGGAACGCTATCTCGCCGCAAAATTCGGCCCGGCCTATGCGGCATACCGCGATGCGGTGCCGCGCTACGGCTGGCCGTTCTGATAGTCCATGGTTCACTTTGCAGGCGTCAAACCGCCCGCTAAGAACATAGAAAAGGCGCGGGGAGGATATCAGTGCGCACACAGGTGGGAATTATCGGAGCGGGGCCGGCGGGTCTGATGCTGGCGCATCTGCTGCGCCGCGCCGGGATCGAGAGCATCATCGTCGAGAACCGCAGCCGCGAATACTGCGAGGCGCGGGTTCGCGCCGGCCTGATCGAGCAGTGGGCGCGCGACATGCTGATCGAAACCGGCGTCGGCGAGCGCCTGAAAGCCGAGGGGCTGTTCCACAAAGGCATCAAGCTGCAGTTCGATGGCGTGCTGCACGAGATCAAATTCACCGAACTGGTCGGCAAGGGGACGACGATCTACGGCCAGCAGGAAGTGGTGAAGGATCTGATCGACGATCTGCTGCGCCATGGCGTGCCGATTCTGTTCGAGGTGTCCGGTACGCGCATTTCCGATCTCGACACCAAGCAGCCGAAAATACACTTCATCCATGAGGGCAAGGCGCAGCAGATCGAATGCGATTTCATCGGCGGCTGCGACGGCTTCCACGGCATCTGCCGCCCGAGCGTGCCGGACGGCAAGCTGACCTTCTACGACCGCGAATATCCGTTCGGCTGGCTCGGCATCCTGTCGGAGTCCGCGAATGTCGATGAAGAACTGATCTACTCGTATCACGACCGCGGTTTCGCGCTGTACACGCAGCGTTCGCCGACGGTGTCGCGGCTGTATTTCCAGTGCGCGCCGGACGAGGACGCCGGCAACTGGACGGACGAGGCGATCTGGGAAGAGCTGCGGCTGCGGCTCGGCGGCGTTTGCCCGCTGCCGACCGGCCCGATCCTGCAGAAGGGCGTGACGCCGATGCGCAGCTTCGTCACCGAGCCGATGCAGTACGGACGGCTGTTCCTCGCCGGCGACAGCGCGCATATCGTGCCGCCGACGGGCGCCAAGGGCATGAACCTCGCGCTCGCCGACGTGTTGAAGCTGTCGCGCGCGCTCGCGCATTTCTACAAGACCGGCCAGCACGATCGCCTCGACGGTTATTCGGCGGAGGTGTTGCCGCGCGTTTGGAAAGCACAGCGTTTCTCGTGGTGGATGACGTCGTTGCTGCACCACTTCCCGCATGAGAATGCGTTCGACCGGCGTCGGCAAGTCGCGGAACTCGACTACGTGGCGACGTCGCGCGCGGCGGCGATGACGCTCGCCGAGAACTATGCGGGATTGCCGATCGACTGACGCAATTCCAGGAAAAGTGTGCAGCGGTTTTCCGTCCGGAATTGCGTCAAAATAAAACTAAGAATTCCGGTTCGGCGCGAGGCGTCGCACCAGATAGTCGAAGTTGACCACGAACTGGTCCGGCTTCGACAACTGGTCGCGCAAGGCCGCGATATCCGCAGCGGGAAATTCGGTGCCGCGCTCCGGCGTCGCCTCGACCAGCATCTGGATGCGCGCGGCGGTTTCCAGCATCACCGCGCTCACCACCGTTTCCGCGATGCTCGCGGTGGCGATGGCGACGCCGTGGTTTTTCATCAGCACGGCCCGGTGCGGGCCGAGCGCCCTGGCGACGCCGGCGCCCATGGCGGCGGAGCGCACCAGCGTCATCGACTCCTGAAACGTGCCGATGGCATCACGGAACAGCGCGCCGGGCTGGCTGTAGGCGCGTAGCGGCCGCCCTGTCGCCGACAGCGCGATGGCGTGTGGCGGATGCGTGTGCAGCACGCACTGCACGTCCGGTCGCGCCTTGTAGATCTCCGTGTGGATGAACACTTCGCTGTGGCGGCGCGCGGCGCCCGCGACCACCTCGCCGTCGAGGTTGATGGTGAGGATGTTGTCGAGGGTGATCTCGTCGAGGCCGACGCTGTGCGGCTTCATCAGGAACAGCGACGGATTGTCGGGCAGCCGGACCGAGATGTGACCGCGGGTCATGTCGTCCTGATGTTCCGCGACCAGAACGCGGCCGGCGAGCATCATGGTCTGCTTGATCGCATCGTGGGTCATTGGCGCATTCCCGGCATGGTCCTTTTGCGAAGCCGCTTGAATACACCGAACCGATACGCTCTGCTAACCGGCAAAGATTCAGAACAAGACAATCCGGGGAGTAGCGTCATGGCGAAGGGTCGGTGGGCTGGCCTGCGGTCGGTGATCCTGGGTTTGGCGATGGCGGCGGGCTGCTGCGCCGCACACGCGCAACAGGCAGCCTATCCGGCGAAACCGGTGAGCATCATCATCGCCGCGGCGGCGGGCAACAGCCCGGACGTGGCCGCGCGCATCGTCGCCGACGCGCTGACGCAACTCTGGAAACAGCAGGTGCTGATCGTCAACCGCCCCGGCGCCGGTGGGCTGATCGCGGCGCAGGCGGCGACGCAGGTCGATCGCGACGGCTACACGCTCTACATGGCGCAAGCCTCGACCTATACGGTCCTGCCCATCACGCAGGAGAAATTGCCGTTCGATCTCGATCGCGATTTCCAGCCCATCAGTCTGGTGGGCGAGCAGCCGATCGCGCTCGCGGTGACGCCGTCGCTGCCGGTCAATTCGGTGGCCGAACTGATCGAGCTGATCCGCAAGACGCCGGATGGCATGCTGTTCGCCGCGTCGAACAGGGGCGGGCAGTCGCATCTCACCGGCGAACTGTTCCGCGAGCGCACCGGCTTGAAGATGACGTTCGTGCATGCAGCCGGTGCCGCCTCGTCGATCAACGATGTGTCCACCGGCCGCATCCCGATCATGTTCGAGGGCATCGCCGGCATCGGCGGTGCGATCCAGGGCGGCTCGCTGAAGGCGCTCGGCATTGCCGCACCCAAACGTCTGGTCGACAGGCCGGACCTGCCGGCGATCAACGAAACCATCCCCGGATTTGAATCGAAAGGCTGGCTCGCCTTGATGGCGCCGACCGGAACGCCGGATGCCATTGTCCAGAAAGTGAATGCGGATCTGCGCGTCGTGCTGGCGCAACCCGAGGTCATCCGCAAATTCCAGGGGATCGGCACCTATCCGCATGCGATGTCGCCGGATGAGACACGCGCCTTCATGAAGGCGGAACAGGCGCTGTGGTGGCCGATCGTGCGCAAGATCACGCCACAGAAATAAATGCGGTGGGCAGGCCCCGGCCATTGCGTGCGCCGGGCGGCACGCTAGGCTTGCGATCAGCTCCCGTCAGAGGAGCAAACGAGGGAGGCTAGGATGGGCGGGCGCTTCAAGGCGTTGGTCGCGGCAACCCTGATCGCGGGAGCGGCGATCGTATCGGCAAATGGGGTGACTTGCCGGCCGGCGCAGGCGGATGACGCATTTCCGAACAAGGTGATCCGGGTGATCGTCGGCTTCGCCGCCGGCGGTGGCAACGACATCTTCGCGCGCGTGGTCGGGCAACGGTTCGGTGAGCTGATCGGCCAGACGGTCGTGATCGAGAACAAGCCCGGTGCCGGCGGTCGCATCGCCTCGGAATATGTCGCGCAGCAGCCGGGCGACGGCTACACGCTGATGGTCGGCGCCAGCGGCTCGATGTCGATCGCCTCGGCGATCTATCCGACGCTCGGCTATCATCCGACCAAGAGCTTCGTGCCGCTGACCATGATCGCGTCGTTCCCGCTGATCATGACGGTGAGCGCCGAGCATCCGGCGAAGTCGGTGTCCGAACTGGTCGCCTGGGCCAAGGCCAATCCCGACAAGGCCAATTACGCCACCTCGTCGCCGGCCTTCACCATCGCCACGGAACTGCTGAAGCTCAAGACCGGCATGCCGGGGCAGGCGATCCCGTACAAGAGCAGCAATGAATCGGTGTTGAGCGTCGCGGCGGGACAGACGCTGCTGACGATTTCCGATGGACCGCCGGCGGTGCCGATGGTCAAGGGCGGCAAGGTGCGTGCGCTCGCCGTGACCGGTTCCGACCGTTCCGGCGAACTGCCGGACGTGCCGTCGATGAAGGAGGCGGGCTATCCGGAAGTGAATACGAAGCTGTGGAGCGGCTTCTTCGCGCCGGCCGGCACGCCGGCGCCGATCGTCGCGAAGCTCGAGGCGACGTTGCGCAAAGCCATGGCTGACGAGGGCGTGCGTGCCAAGCTCAAGACCATGGCGGTCGATCCCGGCGGCGGCAGCGGTGCGGACTTCCGCAAGCTGATCGACGCCGATATCGAAACCTACAAGGGCATCGTCCAGGCGGCGAAGCTGAAGTTCGAGCGGTAGCGCGCGATCTGTCTGGACTGAGGTACGCTCTATCCTCCGTTCATTCCCGCGAAAGCGGGAATCCACGCTTTGCAGCACCCGTGATGTATCCAAGCGTGGGTCCCCGCTTTCGCGGGGACGAACGGAGAGTGTGTGCCCTTAGCCCGCTAGACGTCGAGCAATTCCTCGGACGCGAATTCGGCGCGTTCCTGGATGAACTCGAAGCGCGCTTCCGCCTTGGTGCCCATCAGCCGCGCCACCGACCTGTCGGTCGGCTTGCGGTCGTCCTCGGCGACGTGCACGCGCAGCAGCGTGCGCTTGCCGGGGTCCATGGTGGTTTCCTTCAATTGCGCCGGCATCATCTCGCCGAGGCCCTTGAAGCGGCCGATCTCGACATTGGCGTTGGCGTGAAACTCCTTCTTCAGGAGTTCGTTCTTGTGCTTGTCGTCGCGGGCATAGAAGGTCTTGCCGCCTTGCGACAGACGGTAGAGCGGCGGCACCGCGAGATAGAGATGCCCCTCATCGATCAGCCGCGGCGTCTGCCGCCAGAAGAAGGTGATGAGGAGCGAGGCGATATGGGCGCCGTCGACATCGGCATCCGTCATCACGATGATCACGCGCTCGTAGCGCAGGCGATCGTCGTTGTAGTGTGCGCCGGTGCCGCAGCCCAGCGCCTGGATGAGGTCCTGGACCTCCTGGTTCTCGCGCAGCTTGTCGGCGCTGGCACTGGCGACGTTCAGGATCTTGCCGCGCAGGGGAAGGATGGCCTGCGTCGCGCGGTTGCGCGCCTGCTTGGCGCTGCCGCCGGCCGAATCGCCCTCGACCAGGAAGATCTCGGTGCCGATCGAGGCCGAGCTCGAGCAGTCCGCGAGCTTGCCGGGCAGGCGAAGCTTGCGCGTCGCGGTCTTGCGCTGCTGCTCGCGATCCTGCTTGCGGCGCAGGCGCTCCTCGGCCTTGGCGACGACATGCTCGAGCAGGACGTTGCCCGCTTCCTTGTCGCCCGTGAGCCAGTGCTCGAAATTGTCGCCGACCACGGTCTCGACGAGCTTGGTCGCCTCGACGCTGACCAGCTTCTCCTTGGTCTGGCCCTGGAACTGCGGCTGCTCGATGAACACCGAGACTAGCGCCGCCGCGCCGTCGAACACGTCGTCGGCGGTGATTACCGATCCCTTGCGGTTGCCGGTCAGCTCGGCGTAGCGCTTGAGGCCGCGCACCAGCGCGCTGCGGAAGCCAGATTCGTGCGTGCCGCCCTCGGCGGTCGGCACGGTGTTGCAGTAGGAGCGGACGAAGCCGTCCTCGTCGGTCGGCCACCACACGGCCCATTCGACCTTACCGCCCGAGGTTCCGTTGCTCTCGCTCTTGGCCTCGCCGGCGAAGGGCTGCGGCACGACGGTGGCGCGCTCGCCGATCTCGCTGATCACATAGTCCTTGAGGCCGCCCGCGAAGTGGAAGGTCTCCTCCTCGGGAATCTTGCCGTCCTTGGGTAGCAAGGCCTTGTCGCACTTCCAGCGGATCTCGACGCCGCGGAAGAGGTAGGCCTTGGAGCGCACCATCCTGTAGAGGCGCTCCGGCACGAAGAGCTGCTTGCCGAAGATCTCGGGATCGGGATGGAAGGTGACGGTCGTGCCGCGGCGGTTGGGCGCCGGGCCGTTCGATTTAAGCTTCGACGACGGCTTGCCGCGCGAGAAGGTCTGGACCCACGACTGGCGGTCGCGCGCCACCTCGACGACCAGCTCGTCGGAGAGGGCGTTCACCACCGAGACGCCGACGCCGTGCAGTCCGCCCGACACCTTGTAGGTGTTCTTGTCGAACTTGCCGCCGGCGTGCAGCACCGTCAGCGCGAGTTCCACGCCCGGCAGCTTCTCCACCGGATGGATGTCCACCGGGATGCCGCGCCCGTTGTCCGATACCGAGATCGAATTGTCGGGGTGGATCGTCACGTCCACCGTGTCGCAGTAGCCGGCCAGCGCTTCGTCGATCGAGTTGTCGACCACCTCGTAGACGAGGTGATGCAGGCCGCGATGCGACGTCGATCCGATGTACATCCCGGGGCGCTTGCGGACGGCTTCGAGTCCCTTGAGGACTTGGATGCCGGAGGAGTCGTACTGCGAGTCGGCGACGTCGTTCGTCTTGGCCATAAGGGCGAAAAAGGGGCGGGAGAATCGCGCGAAGAAATGCCGAAAACCGCGTCGCCAGAGCGACCCACAAAACTAACTCCCGCGAGGCGCGAAAGCAACGATTTTCACAAGCGGCAAATGGCTGTGCCGCAACGGGTTACGGCACCGCTTAGCGGGCCCCGTGACGGCCCGTCCCGTGGGGCTCGTCGCGCAGCAATTCCCAGCGGATTCGGCGCACGGTCGTCGTGCCGGCGGCATCGTTCACGCGGGCCACGAGCGAGCGCTCCATCAAGCCGAGTTCCTGCATCCACGCGTGCGTCTTCACGCCCACCACCAGCGTGCCGTCCTCGGCGATCAGGCGCGCGTCGGTGACGCCGGCGATCTGCGGCCCGACGATGCGCGGCCACAGCGCCAAGACCTGCGCGCGCTCCACGTCGTCGTCGAGCCCGCTGGCCTTGAGCGCCGCCGCCAACAGTTCGGCGATCGGGCGCGGCGCGTTGCGCCCGCTGCGTGTGTCGTCCTTCACGGCCGCATCCTCACGCGTCACCCGCCACGGCGAACGCGCCGCCCTGCACGCGCCAGCGCTGCAGGCGCGTGAACCGCGCCGGGATCTCGTCCTCGCGCGGCACGCAGAGCACGCACTGCCCCACGCCCTGCTCCTCGAGCAAGCCGAGGATGCGCGCCGTGCGACGGCGATCCAGTTCGGCGAAGGGATCGTCGAGCAGCAGAACCGGGATCACACCCGTGGCTTCGCGATGCGTCGCCGACTCGAGCATCCGCAGCACGATGGCCGCGGTGCGCTGCTGCCCCGCCGAGCCCACCTGGCGCAGGTCGTGCGCATCGAGGCGTAGCGCGAGGTCGTCGCGGTGCGGGCCCGACTGCGTGAGCCCGCGGCGGCAATCCTGCTCGCGCTGGCGGTCAAGCAGCGCGAGCAGTTCCTCGCGCGGATGCTCGGACTCCGCGAGCAGGCCCTCGTAGGTCAGCGTCGCGGGCTGCGACTCGCCGATGGCGGCGCAGAGCGCCGCGAAGCTCGCCGCGTGCGCGGCCGCCCACGCGCGCCGCTGCTGCACCAACACCGCGCCGTGTTCGGCCAAGGCCGGCTCCCAGGCGGCGGCCGCCGCCAACGCCGTGCGCACCGAAGACCGTCGCGCGGCATCGCGCAGCGACGCGTTGCGGCGCACCAGCGCCGCGCGGTAGCGGCGCAGCGCGTGCAGATAGCTCGGCGACGTCAGCGCCAACGTGATGTCGAGGTACCGCCGCCGCTCAGACGGCGCGCCGGCAATCAAGTCCACGTCGCGCGGTGAGAACGAGACGCTCGGCAGCACGTCGAGCGCTTCGGCCAGCTTCTCGGGCTCGGCGCCGTCGAGCGTGACCTTCTTGCGCCCGGTGCGGTCGGCGCCGACGGTGGCGCGCTCGGCGCTGCCGTGCTGCATCGTGGCCGCAAGGTGGAACGCCGTGGCACCGAAGCGAATGAGGTCGCGGTCGCGCGCGCCGCGCATCGAGCGCAGCAGGCGGAAGTAGGCGATCGCCTCCACCGCATTCGTCTTGCCCTGGCCGTTCTCGCCAACGAAGGCCACGCCCTCGGCGGGGAATGCGATCTCCGCCGCCGTGATGTTGCGGAAGTCCCGCAGCGCGAGCGACGCGAGCCGCGCGGCCTTGGGCGTCGTGGCGGCGGTCATCCGTACGTGGTGCCGCGCAGGTTCAGGCGCCGTGGAACGATGGCGGGCGCTTCTCGAGGAACGCCGTGGTGCCCTCGCGCATATCGGCGCTGCGTCCGAGCTCGCCGAAGTGCCGGCTCTCCAACGCCAGGGCGTCGTCGGTGGACATTCCCACGCCCTGCGTCACGACCTCGATCGCGTGCGCCAGCGCCAGCGGGCCGTTGGCGATCATCTCCTTGGCCATCGAGCGCGTCACGTCCATCAGCACTTCGGTCGGATATACCGCGTTCACGAGCCCGAAGGCCGCAGCGGTGTTGGCGTCGATCATCGCGCCCGTGAGGATCATCTGCAGCGCGCGGCCCTGCCCGACGAGCCGCGGCAGGCGATGCGTGCCGCCGTAGCCGGGGATCAAGCCGAGCTTGGCCTCGGGCAGGCCGAACTTGGCGCCTTCGCTGGCGAGGCGGACGTGGCAGGCCATCGCGAGCTCAAGTCCGCCGCCGAGCGCGAAGCCGTTCACCGCCGCGATTACCGGCTTGTTGAGGCGCTCGATCTTGGTGAACACCCGCGAGCCAGCAGCCGAGAGTGACTCCAGCCCAGCGGGGCCGTCCGCCGCCTCGGCGATCTCGGCGATGTCCGCGCCTGCCACGAACGCTCGGCCGGCGCCGGTGAGGATGACGGCGCGAATCTGGTCGCGACCGGCAATCTCGGTGAACGCGCGGTCCAGCTCCTGGATGACCGTGCCGTTGAGCGCGTTGAGCTTGTCGGGCCGGTTGACCGTCACGACGGCCAACTGGTCGGCGATCTCGAGCGTGAGGAAGGCGAAGGGCGTCGTCATCGGATTCGTGGCGAGGGACTCGGCGCGGGTGTGTGCTACAATCTATACATTCAGACGTGACCCTACCCAGCTTCCGCGCCGTCCAGTGGGCGCCGGATGGCGCGCTGCGCATCATCGACCAGCGCCTCCTCCCCGGCGAGTTCGTGGAGCGCGACCTCCGCAGCGTCGTCGACGTGGCTGACGCCATCCGTACGCTCGCCGTGCGCGGTGCGCCGGCCATCGGCGTGGCGGCGGCGATGGGCATCGTGGCCGCGGCCGACGCGGAGCGTGCCTCAGGCTTCCTGGCCGACATCGGTGCGCTCCGGCGCTTCGTGTACGACGCGGCGGCGGCGCTGCAGTCCACGCGGCCGACGGCCGTGAATCTCTTCTGGGCGCTGGACAGGATGCGCGCCCTGCTCGACGCTGCGCACATCGACGTGCTGACGCTGGCCGCGGCGCTCCGAGCGGAGGCCGAGGCCATCCGCGCCGAGGACGAGGCGATGTGCGAGGCGCTCGGGCGGCACGGTGCCACGCTGCTCAAGGACGGGATGCGCGTCCTGACGCACTGCAACGCCGGTGCGCTGGCAACGGCGGGTATCGGTACGGCGTTGGCTCCTGTGTACGCGGCGCACGCGGCCGGACTGCGCGTCGAAGTCTTCGCCGACGAGACGCGGCCGCTGCTGCAGGGCGCCCGGCTCACCGCCTGGGAGCTCACCCGCGCCGGCGTCCCGGTCACTGTCATCACGGATGGGACGGCCGCCAGCCTGATGGGCGCCGGACGCGTGGACCTCGTGCTCGTGGGTGCGGACCGCATCGCCGCCAACGGCGATGCCGCCAACAAGATCGGGACCTACGCGCTGGCCGTGCTGGCCAAGCATCATAAGATTCCATTTGTGGTCGTGGCGCCGTCGAGCAGCGTCGATGCGCAGACCGCCAGCGGCGAGGCGATTCCCATCGAGCAGCGCGACGCCACCGAAATCGCGCAATTGGGCGAGCGTCGCGTGGCCGCCGCTGGGGCCACGGTGTACAACCCTGCGTTCGACGTCACGCCCGCGGCGCTGATCACGCACATCGTCACGGAAGACGGCGTTCTCTGCGCACCCTACCACTTTGACCGCGCCACGCTCTCGCTGCCCCCCGCGTAAGGAGTCCCTGTGCGCCACGTCCTCGCTCTCGATGAAGGCACGACCGGCACCACGGCACTGGTGATCGCCGAGGACGGACGGGTGGTCGGCCGCGGGTACCGCGAGATCACGCAGCACTTTCCGCAGCCGGGCTGGGTGGAACACGACGCCGAGGAGATCTTCGCGCGGACCATCGAGGCGGCGCGCGAGGCGATGGCGCAGGCGAAGGTGACGCCCGATGCCATCGGCATCACGAACCAGCGCGAGACGATCGTGCTCTGGGACCGGACGACGGGCAAGCCGGTGGACAAGGCGATCGTGTGGCAGGACCGTCGCACGACGCGGCGGGCGGCGGCGCTGCGCGAGGCGGGGCAGGGGGCGGCCATCTACGCGGCGACTGGCCTCGTGACCGACCCCTACTTCTCGGCCACGAAGCTCGAGTGGCTGCTGCAGGAGCGCGCGCGCGGCATCGCGCCGGATCGCCTCGCCGCCGGGACGATCGACACCTGGCTCATCTGGAAGCTGACCAACGGCGCCGTGCACGCGACCGATCCGACCAATGCATCGCGCACGATGCTGTTCGATATCAACGCGATGCAGTGGAGCGAGCAGCTCTGCGCGCTCTTCGGCGTGCCGCGCGAGATCTTGCCGGAAGTGCGTCCGTCCTCGGGCGCGTTCGGCGAGGCGGCCAAGGAGCATTTGGGCGTCGCGATCCCCATCCTCGGCGTCGCCGGCGACCAGCAGAGCGCGATGTTCGGCCAGGGTTGCTGGCAGCCCGGCCAGAGCAAGAACACCTACGGCACCGGCGCCTTCCTGCTGCTCAACACCGGACGCACGCGACCACCCGGCGGTCAGGGCGTCCTGACGACGCTGACCTGCGATGCCGAGGGCAAATCCGTCTATGCGCTCGAAGCCAGCATCTTCATCGCCGGCGCGGCGGTGCAGTGGTTGCGCGACGGTCTCGGCTTGCTCGAGAAGGCCAGCGAGACCGAGGCGATGGCCCGATCACTCGAAGCGAACGACGGTGTGTACTTCGTGCCGGCGCTCACCGGCCTTGGCGCGCCGCACTGGGAGCCGGACGCGCGCGGGACCATCGTCGGCCTGACGCGCGGCACCTCGCGCGAGCACTTGGTGCGCGCCGCACTCGAAGCGATGGCCTACAGCACCGCCGACGTACTCGAGACGATGCGCGGGGCCAGCGGGGCGCCGCTCGACGTGCTGCGCGTGGACGGCGGCGCCGCGCAGAACGATTGGTTGATGCAGTTCCAGGCGGATGTGCTCGGCGTCCCTGTCGAGCGGCCTGATTTGGTGGAGACCACGGCTCTGGGCGCCGCGGGACTGGCTGGCATTGCCGCTGGCGTTTGGGCGAGTGCCGAGGCCTTCCACGCCTCGCGCCGGTTCACCCGCTTCGAGTCCGCGGCGGGCAACAACGTGGCGCGCCAGGGCCTCGGCGGCTGGCGACGTGCGACGCGCGCGGCCGTGAGCTGGGCGCGCGACCGGGACGACGGATGAAGTTCGCGCTGGTGTTCGTCCTCTGGTCTGGGAAGTTCGGCGCGCCACCGGAGCGACCGCGCGAGGACCCGTGGTTCGGCAAGGACAAGCTGTACCACTTCGTGGGGTCAGCGGCGATTCAAGCCGGCGGGCACGCGCTGGGCCGGTCGGCCGGGCTGAGCTACCGGGATGCGGCCTGGACGGCGGCGGGGCTCACGCTGAGCGTCGGGGTGGCGAAGGAGCTGTATGACCGCGCCGACGGGCGGTTCTTCTCGTGGCGGGACCTCGCGGCGGACGTGGCGGGCGGGGGGAGCGCGGCGGTGGTCGTGCGGCAGCTCCGGCGGTAGCCGCCGCTACTGCTGAACCTGAGGAGAAAGTAGTGCCTTCTGGCGTTTCTTCAGTGCCTCGAAGGCATCGATTCTCGACATCAGCGACGCGTCGGAGCTCGCCTTACGGTTCTCGTGATAGTAGTCACCGTGCGCCTGCACCGGCGCGATCGAATCGGTCTCGCGCCTCAGCCGCTCCAACTCCGCGTCGGGACCCGGACCATAGGCACATCCTGTTCAAGAGGTTCAGACGCCGGGATCACGCCTTGCGGTCGTGCACGCTGTTTGCACCATATGGGTACAGCACAGTCAAGCGCGCGGCTGGCCGCGACCCGCAAGGGCCGCGGCCTCTCGCAGGAGGCCCTCGCTGCCGAGGTGGGCGTCTCGCGCCCCGTGACTGAGTACGACGAAGGCCGCGACGCGCGAGCTGACGGCTCGCTCCGCGTGCGACGCGGTGTATCTTAGCCGTACGCCTCGCTCCCCCCTCTCGCTCCGACCCACCACCACCTCCGCCCGTGGCTTCTGGACGTCTTCCTGCGCTCGTCACGCCCGCGCTCGTGCATTGGGCGCGGACGACGGCGGGCTTCGATGTCGCGACCGCCGCGAAGCGCCTGAAGGTGGGAGCGGCCGCGATCGAGGCGTGGGAGACGGGGAACAAGCCGCTCTCGCTCGCGCAGCTGCGCAAGATGGCAACGCTGTACAAGCGCCCGCTGGCCGTCTTTTACCTGCCTGAGCCGCCGCAGGGCTTCACACCGCTGCGCGACTTCCGCACCGTCGAGGGTAAGCGACGCACCCTCGAGACCCCGCGGCTTGCGCTCGAGACGCGGCGCGCGCAGCAGCGGCGCGAGGCCGCGCTGGAACTCGCCGCCAGTCTCGGGGAGGAGCCTCCGCCGTTCCCGGTCACCGCTGCGTTGTCCCAGGACCCGCTCGCCGTCGCCGACGCGCTGCGCGCCGCGCTCGGCGTGTCGCTCGCCGAGCAGTTCGCGTGGACCGACCAGTACGTCGCGCTGAACGGATGGAAGCGCGCGGTTGAGCGCGTCGGCGTGCTCGTGTTCCAGACCGAGAATCTGCCGATGGGCGAGGCCCGCGGGTTCTCGCTCGCGCACTTCCCGCTGCCGGTCGTCGCCCTCAACTCCAAGGAGAGCCCGCGCGGGCGCATCTTCACGCTGATGCACGAGCTCGCGCACGTCGCCGTCCGATCGAGTGGCGTGTGCGACCTGCACGACAATGCCGCCGCGACCGGTGAGACGGACCGCGTCGAGGTCTATTGCAATCGCGTGGCCGGCGCGCTGCTCGTGCCCCGCGACTCGCTCGCGGAAAGCCTCGTCGCCCTCGACCTTACGGCGGAGCGCGAGTGGGCGGACGCGACGCTGCGGTTGCTCGCCGATCGGTACGCGATCAGCACGGATGCCGCGCTGCGGGCCTTGGTGCAGGCCGGGCGCTATCCGGCCGCGCTCTACAGCACCCGGCACGCTGCCTTCGTGAAGGCCTGGGAGCGGGACAAACCGAAGGGCGGGCCCGTGCCGTACTTCCGGCGTGCGCTGGGCTGGGCGGGCCGCCGCTTCGCGCGCCTCGCACTGGGCGCCTATGACGAGCAGCGCATCTCGAGCGCGGACCTGACCGAATACCTGCGCGTCAAGATGCCGCAGGTCGAGCAGATCCGGACCGCGCTGCGAAAAGAAGACCTCGCCGAGTCCGCGTGACGCGCTACTGCCTGGACACCAGCGCCCTCCTGGATGCGTGGAACCGGAGCTATCCGCCGGACGTCTTCCCCCAGCTGTGGCAGGCCATCGAGGAAGGCATCGCGGCCGGGCGGTTCGTCGCCGCGGAGGAGGTGCGCGTTGAGATCGCGAAGAAGGACGACGCGCTGCTCAAGTGGGCCAAGAAGCAGCGCGGCCTCTTCGTCGACCTCGACGCGGCGCAGCAGACCGCCGTCGCCGAGATCCTGGGCGCGTTCCCGAAGCTCATCGACACGCGGAAGGGCCGCTCCGGCGCCGACCCCTTCGTGATCGCGCTGGCGCGCACGCAGGGCACCGTCGTCGTCACGGGCGAGAACGACGACGGCACGACGGACCGGCCGAAGATCCCGACGGTCTGCCGGCACTTCGGCCTCCGCGCGATCAAGCCGCTCGACTTCATCCGCGCGAATCGCTGGGTGTTCGCGCACCGCAGCGCGTAGCCGACGGCACCCGCCACGACCGCGCGCCAAACACGACGCCGCCCGACCCTTCGAGGGGTTGGGCGGCGGCTGCATCGTGTTCAGCTCATCCCAAGCCTAACCACCGTTGCTGCTGACAGCGGCTGCGCCGCTGCAGCAGAACGTGGGGGTTAGGCACCAAGTAACGAGCGTCCGGTGCGCCCGGGTCGATTCAGAGTGCCGAAATTAGCCCCAGCCTGCGGGACGCCTACCGTGTCAACTCCATCGACGCTCAGCAACCACCTAGATTCCACGCATTCGTTCGAGCACGCGGCTTCGCCGCTCGGCGCGCACATCGTATCTTAGCACGCCGCTGAAGCTGTGACTCGACGTGTCGGCCAGTGCGCCAACGCGAATCACGCCGTGGATGGTTTTCGCGCCAGGCGGAAGATCCACGCCGTCTCGCAGTGCGAAGACCCGCGCGGAGTCCGACCAGTCCATGGCATCGGTATCCCAACGCCCGATCACCACGGAGTCGCCGGAGGTCGTGTCTGTGATTACCAACGATGTGAGGTGTACCTCTTCGACCGACCCACGGACGCGAACCTCGATCACGTACGGAGATCCGCTGACGAAGACGACGGAGTCGCCGGTCCGTAGTGACGTCCACGTGCCGAATCCCTCGACCCTGAGTTCAAGCTGCGGTGCGACTCGGATTTGTTCCGAGGAGAAGCGGTGAATCACGTGCGTTGCCTTGTCGCATGCGGCAAGCAACGCTAGCGGCAGAAGCGCGCTGAGCGCATTCGGCATCGCGATCCGGCGCATTACTGACATACAGCCCTCCCTCCCATATCCGCGCCCGAATCTTGAACGCACGGCTTTACGACAGTGGTAACGACCGCCTTTAGCCGGCTGAGCACGGTCGACTTGTCACCCGGCGATTGCGTGCCCACCGCAACCCACGGCACAATGTCGAGCACCGTATGGCTTACGGGATTCGTTCCGTAGTTGTACGTCGCCGCGTTCTCGCCGGTTACCTCTTCTCCGTTTCGGCGCACCGATTCGTGATGGCCATCGGCAGACAGGTATTTCACATTGTCCGTCTCGCCGCCCATCTGATGAAACGCGCTACGGTCGGGGCTCTGTGGTATGTTGGCCAGTTCGGGCCTGTTCATCGATGGCCGACCAATCTCACGAACAATGAAGCCCGTCATTATCCTGCA
>JAHBZF010000063.1 GCA_019635575.1 Pseudolabrys sp.
GCACCGCAGCCGCAGGCGAAGGTGCGCGTCTCGAAGGACGAGGTGGCCACAGTCATCATGCGCCCGCCCCATGTTCTTTGACGCGATCCTGACGGATCGCTTTGGTTCGCGACGCATCATGAGGCTTCAGAGTCGAGCGGCATACAAACGCACTACGCGATAAAACCGGCACGCATTTGAAACAAACGCGCCGCGAAATGGTCCGAAGAAACGTCATGCCCGCTGACCTAATCGCTCACGCGATTGTGGCACCTGCGCGGGTCTCGCGTGTTATCCTGACCCCGCAACGACGGGTTCCGCGCCCGAGTCGGTTTCTGCCGCCGTTGCATCGGGCGCCTCCCGCCTCCGCGACACACGATCTGCGGCACACAGCCCGCGATACGAAGGAGGACGCGCATGACCAACATCCACATCTATACCGGCGCGGACGCGCGCGTCACGCATCCGACCATCAACACCATCACCAGCGCCGATCTCGTGCAGGCGTTGCGGCTCGGCCTCGACGATTTCCGCGCGATGCCGACGCATCTCTATTTCCTCGGCTTGATTTATCCGCTGGCCGGTGTGCTGCTGTTCGGCCTCACCTTCGGCTACAACCTGTTCCCGGTGCTGTTCCCGCTCGCCGCCGGCTTCGCGCTGATCGGACCGGTCGCCGCCATCGGCCTCTATGAATTGAGCCGCCAGCGTCAGCGCGGCGAGACGCCCGATCTGTCGCATGTGTTCGACGTGGTGCGCTCGCCCTCGTTCCCGGCGATCGTGACCATCAGCGCCGGTCTCGCGGTGTTGTTCTTCGCCTGGCTCCTGTGCGCGCAGACGCTGTACGAAACCCTGTTCGGTTATCTCCCCCCGGACTCCATGACCGGATTCATCAACGAGGTGCTGACCACCTCCCACGGCCATGCTTTGATCCTGTGGGGCAACCTGATCGGCTTTGCCTTCGCAGTGGTGGCGATGGTGGTCGGCGTGGTGTCGTTCCCGCTGCTGCTCGACCGCGATGTCGGCGTGCTCACCGCGCTGGAAACATCGGTGCGGGCGGTGATGACCAATCCGGGACCGATGGCGCTCTGGGGCCTGATCGTCGCGGCGCTGCTGCTCGTCGGCTCGATCCCGCTGTTCGTCGGGCTGGCCGTGGTCGTGCCGGTGCTCGGTCACGCGACCTGGCATCTCTACCGGCGGCTGGTCGCCGACTAGGCATACTTCGTCGGCTTTTGGGTCGAGACTTGCCATCGGCGGGCCGCCGCGCGATGACGGGGCATCGTCAACCTTGCCCCGTTTCGCACCATGTCAGATGACGTCCGCGACAACCCTGCCCGCCATCGCTTTGAACTGGAGGTCGACGGCCACCTGGCCATCGCCGTTTACTCGCTGGCGCCCGGCGTGATCACCTTCATCCATACCGAAGTGCCGGACGCGTTGGCCGGCCGCGGCATCGGCTCGCGCCTGGCAAAAGGCGCGCTGGCACAGGTCCGGGCTCGCGGGTTGAAAGTGGTGCCGCGCTGCCCCTTCATCCGCGGTTATATCGAGAAGCACCCCGAGTGGCAGGATCTGCTCGCCTGACGCCGCGGAGCGCGCGGCGGATACGCGACGAGACGACCGCGCTTTTTCTTGACAGCGTCACGCTCAGGGTTCACGTCCCATTCAGCCGCGACATGCTTTGCTGTGCGGCACGCGTCGCCCCTCTCCAAGGATCACCAACCCCCGATGCCCAGCGGCCCTAGTAGCCGAATGTCGAAACAGCCGCGGCGCGCGGCGGGTTGATCCGCTCCGGCTCACCCCGCCCCCGTGGCCCGAGGTGAGCTGATATGTCCGACGAACTCCTCAGCGATGACGTGCTGCGCGATCCGCAGCAGGAGGCGGCTCGCCTCGCCCCCCGGCTCGCCGCCGACATCATCGAAGTCCTCAACCAGCAGGATACCGACACCGCCGCCGCGGTGCTCCGCCTCCTGCCCCAGGACAAGCTGATCGAAATCTTCGACCAGCCGGAACTCCATGCCGCCGAGGAACTGATCCTCGCTTTGCCCGAGCCGCTGGCCGCGTCCGTGCTCGGGCATATGTCCAACGACCGCGCCACGGACATCTTCCACGAACTGCCGAAACCCGACGCGGCACGGCTGCTCGCGCTGCTGGAGCCCGAGGCGCGCGGCGCGATCGAGCAACTGCTCGCCTATCCGCCCAATACCGCCGGCGCGCTGATGACCACGGAATATGTCAGCGTCCCCGCCGACTGGACCGTGGCCCAGACCCTCGACCACATCCGCAAGGTCGAGCGCACCCGCGAAACCATCTATGCGATCTACGTGCTCGAGCCGCAGCGCCGCACGCTGCTACGGGCCGTCTCGTTGCGGCGGCTGATCACCGCCGATCCAGCGGCGAATATCCTTACCGTCGCCCGCGACGACCATCCCGTGACCTGCCCCGCGACCATGGACCGCGAAGACGTCGCCCGGCTGATCACCCGTCACGACCTGCTGGCGATCCCGGTGGTCAACCGCAGCCAGCAGATGCTCGGCATCGTCACCGTCGACGACATTGTCGACGCGATCATCGAGGAAGGTACCGAGGACGTTCAGAAGTTCGGCGGTGTCGCCGCGCTCGAAGACAGCTACATGCAGATCGGCTTCATCGAGATGCTGCGCAAACGCGGCGGCTGGCTCTGCATCCTGTTCATCGGCGAGATGCTCACCGCCAGTGCCATGCAGCACTTCGAGAGCGAACTCGAGAAGGCCGTGGTGCTGACGCTGTTCATCCCGCTGATCATGAGCTCCGGCGGTAACTCCGGATCGCAGGCAACCTCGCTGCTGATCCGCGCGCTCGCACTCGGCGAGGTGAAGTTGCGCGACTGGTGGAAGATCGCGCTGCGCGAACTGCCGACTGGGCTGACGCTCGGCGCTTTCCTTGGCGTGATCGGCGTCGCCCGCATCACCATCTGGCAGATGGCCGGTCTCTACGATTATGGGCCGTACTGGGTTTTGATCGCGGCGACCGTCGCGTTCACGCTGATCGGCATCGTCGGCTTCGGCTCGCTGGTCGGCGCGATGCTGCCGTTCCTGCTCAAGAGCATCCGGCTCGATCCGGCGAGCGCGTCGGCGCCGTTCGTCGCCACACTGGTCGATGTCACCGGCCTGGTGATCTATTTCACCGTCGCATTGATCTTCCTGCGCGGTACCCTCTTGTAACGTCGCTTATTTCCAGGCGACGCGACCGCGCACGAGCTTACCGAACATATCCTTGCAGGCGCAGGCGTCGCCGGCCTGGGCGTAACGCGCCGGCGCGCAGGTGACCTTGCCCGGCGCGACGCAGATCGCCGCACCGTGTGCCCGTTCGCGTAGCGGCTGCGCCGACGACGGCACGGTCATAAGCACAGTCATGGCGACAATAGCGGCAGCCGCGACAGCGGTCGCGGCAGGAGAACGGACGAACTTGGTCATGGCGGATCGCAGCCTCACGATAGGATGGAACCATCTCTCGCGATCGACCGAAGATTTTCAAGACAGCCGGCATAAACACCGGAATTAACCTAAACGCCGCGGCTTGGTGTGTTTGCGCGTTACAGCTTCGGCAGCGGCCGCTCGGCGGTCGCAGATGGCACCTTCACCAGCGCCTCGCCGTCCAGCACGACATCGTCGCCGACCTTGCAGACACAGGAGAGCCGAGCGCGGTGTTTCTCCGGCACGAGTTCGATCACCGCGACGATGACATCCACGGTATCGCCGATCTTCACCGGGGCACGGAAATTCAAGGTCTGCGACATATACACAGCGCCGGGACCGGGAAGCCGCGTGCCGAGCACGGCGGAGATCAGACTCGCGGTGTAAAGGCCGTGCGCGATCCGCGTGCCGAACGGCGTCTTGGCCGCGAAATGCTCGGACAGATGAATCGGGTTGCGGTCGCCGCTGATCGCGGCGAAGCCGACCACGTCGGACGCGTCCACCGTCTTCGACAGACGCTCGGTCATGCCGACCGACAGATCCTCGAAAAACAACGTGCGCAGCGCCAGCATCGTCGGCCTCTCAGGTTTCGCCGCGGCGGCATAGCATGAAAATCGCAACGACGATGAGAAGATTGATCGTCGCAGCGATCAGGATCGCGACCAAAGTCGTATGAACCCCGATCACTGTCAGCAGCGACGCACCAACCAGCGGCGCCAGCGCCTGTGCGATCAAGCTCGGGAACGCGATCAGCCCCATCACGCGCGGGAACCGTTCCGGGCCGAATATCGTGAGTGGCAAGGTGCCTCGCGCGATCCAGGACACGCCATAGCCGCCGCCGAACAGGAAAATGGCCAGCGCGAAACCCGGCCACCCGGCCAGCAGGATCGCGAGACCGGCGACGATGAGGATGCCGCTGCCGACCATGGTCCAAGCCGGATGATAGCGATTGCCGAACAGGTTTTCGAGCAGCCGCACGACGACCTGCGACGGCCCGAAAATCGTGCCGAGCCAGATCGCCGTGGTCGCGCCGACACCGAGCGCCTGCAGGACGATCAGCAGATTGACCACCAGCAGCGCGCCGATGGCGTTGACGATCGTGAGGCTGCCAGCGATCAGCCCCAGCATCAGCCGATCGCGAGCGCCGCGCAGCGGTGCGGTGTGCCGCGGATCGGCGCGTGCCGGCAACGGCGGATCGGACCCGCGAAAGGCCCACAACTGCAGCGGCAGCCCCACTACCAGATGCAGCACGGCGTAGATGGCGGCGGCCGAGCGCCAGCCGACCGCATCGATCAGGAATGCGCTGAACGGCCAGCACACGGTGCTGGCGAAGCCGCCGATCAGCGTGAGGCTCGCGATTGCGCCGCGCGCGTCGGCGCCATAGCGGCGGCCGAGCGCGGCGAACACCGCGTCGTAAAGGCCGGTCCCCATGCCGACGCCGATCAGTGTCCAGCCGATGAAATAAACCGGCAGCATCGTCGCGACGGCGATCGCGCCAAGGCCAGCGGCGAACGTCAGCGAACTGACCGTGAGAACCGGACGGCCGCCGTGATCCTGCACGAAGCGGCCGACCCGCGGCGAGATCAGCCCGGCGATCAGCAGGCCGCAGGTCAGTCCGCCGACCAGCACACCGAGCGGCCAGCCAAGCTCCGCCGCGATCGCGGGAGCAAACACCGCGGGGACATAGAACGACGAGCCCCAGGCGAGAATCTGGACAATGCCGAGGGCGATGATCGCGGTCGTTTTCGACGACACCCGTCCGGGCTCCTTATGAACCCGCGGGCTCCATGCCCTTGCTCTTGAGCACCTCCGCCGCCTTGGCGTCGTGCAAGGCTTCCAGCAATTGCCGCGCTTCAACCGGCGCCTTGCTGCCGCTCGACAGACCGCCGGCATAGGTCGTGATGTTCTGGATTTCCTTCGGCAGCGGTCCGACCAGAGTGACACCGCGCACCGGCACGATCTCGCTGATCTGGTGAATGCCCAGTTCCGCCTCGCCGCTGGCGATCAGATCCGCGACATAGCCGCCGCGCTTGAGTTTCGCCTTCGGACGGATCTCGCCGGCGATGCCCATGCGCTCGAACAGCTTGTCGAGATAGATCCCGCTCGATCCGCCGCTCGCCGGATCGATATAGGCAACGGTCTTGGCCGCCAGCAGCGCATTCTTGAAGGATTCGACCGTGGAGATATCCGGACGTGGCGCGCCCTCCTTGACCACGACGCCGATGCCGACGGTCGCCAGCGCGATCCGGCTACCCGGCACAATCTTGCCCTTGGCGATCAGATCATCGAGGGCACGCGGTGTGATGACGGCGACGTCGAATGCCTCGCCGGTTTCGATCCGCTTGGTCAGCCCGCCGGCGGTATCATTGTCCACGGTGACCTTGTGGCCGGTCCGCCGCTCGAAGTCCGGCACCAAAGCGAGAACCACCTGCTTGAATGCCCCTGCGGTCAGAATCTTCAATTCGGCCGCTCCGGCGGGGCTGGCGACAGCCAACCAGAGAACTGCCCCGATTCCGCCGATCCTGCCCCAGATGCCGCTCCGTCGCCCCGCCATGGTCTGTTCTCCCGATTTTTCGGCAAGTTTAGCGAATTTCTGCCGGAAAGATCGGATTTCGTACCAATAACGCCACTTTTCACCGGTGAAGGTACGATAAGACCGACAAGGCTCTTCATGAGCCCAGCCTGCGGTGCATGGCCGCAGCTATGCTTTTGTCACGATAGCGACACACGATTCGCATATCCAGAACGACTATTTTTTGAAATAATAATTCCAATCTCTGGTATTCCAGAGAAACTCAACGGTTAACGGCCATTCCTGTTAATAATTGTTACTTCAAGCTATGCGTTATATGATTAGCTGCATCGCAATATAGTTCCTTTTGCAACGCGGTATCCGGGTCTATGTAAGCGCCATGAGTTGACCGGGTGATCGTCCGGCCAGAAAGACAGAGGACCAAGACCATGTTCATCACCATCATCCGTTTCCTGCAGGCCTGGCGCCGCTACAATCGCAGCCTGAACGAGCTGTCCCGCCTCGGCGACCGTGAGCTCGCCGACATCGGCATCAGCCGGTCGGAAATCCCGACCGTCGCCTGGAAGGCCGCGAACGCCTAACTTCGTCGTCCTCCAAACGATCGAAAGCGCCCGCCAAGACCCCGGTCTTGCGGGCGTTTTTCGTTTATGAGCCACAAAAGCCGGGTTGCCGCACCGATGCGCCCCGCCTAGGTTGCCGCGCATGTCAGCGCCCCCTCAGAAACCTGTCCACGTCATCGGCGGCGGCCTCGCCGGCTCGGAAGCCGCGTGGCAGCTTGCGGAACGGGGCGTGCCGGTCGTGCTGCACGAGATGCGCCCGGTCCGGCCCACGGCCGCGCACAAGACCGACGGCCTCGCCGAACTGGTCTGCTCCAACTCCTTCCGGTCCGACGACGCCGCGAATAATGCCGTCGGCCTGCTCCATGCGGAGATGCGACTTCTGGGCTCGCTGATCATGCGCACCGCCGATGCGCATCAGGTGCCGGCCGGTAGCGCGCTCGCCGTCGACCGCGACGGCTTTTCCGCCGCCGTCACTGCCGCGCTCGAAGCGCATCCGCTGGTGACGATCGACCGGTCCGAGGTGGCGGGATTGCCGCCCGAAGATTGGGACAGCGTCATCGTCGCGACCGGCCCGCTGACCTCGCCGGCGCTGGCCGACGCGGTCCGCACCCTGAGCGGCGAAGAGTCCCTCGCCTTCTTCGACGCGCTGGCGCCGATCGTACACCGCGATTCCATCGACATGTCGGTCGCCTGGTTCCAGTCGCGCTACGACAAGTCCGGCGCCGACTACATCAACTGCCCGATGGACCGCGCGCAGTACGAAGCTTTCGTCAATGCGCTGATCACCGGCGAGCGGGTGTCGTTCCACGACTGGGAAGCCTCGACGCCATACTTCGACGGTTGCCTGCCGATCGAGGTGATGGCGGAGCGCGGCCCCGAAACGCTGCGCCATGGCCCGATGAAGCCGATGGGGCTCACCAACGCGCACAAGCCAACCGAAAAAGCTTACGCCGTGGTGCAGCTCCGTCAGGACAACAAGCTCGGCACGCTGTTCAACATCGTCGGCTTCCAGACCAAGCTGAAGCACAGCGAACAGGTGCGCGTGTTCCGCACCATACCCGGGCTCGAGAACGCGGAATTCGCCCGCCTCGGCGGCCTGCACCGCAACACCTATCTCAACTCGCCGCGGCTGCTCGATGCGTCGTTGCGGTTGAAAGCGACGCCGCGACTGCGCTTCGCCGGACAGATCACCGGCTGCGAGGGCTATGTGGAATCCTCCGCCGTCGGCCTGATGGCGGCGCGCTTCGCCGCTGCCGAGCGCCACGGCGAACCGGTCAGCCTGCCGCCGGTCACGACCGCGCACGGCGCGCTGCTCAATCACATCACTGGCGGTCATCTCGAAACCATCGACGCCGGGCCGCGGTCGTTCCAGCCGATGAATGTCAATTTTGGCCTGTTCCCGCCGCTGCACGACGCGCCGAAAAAAGGCCCCGACGGCAAGCGCCTGCGCGCCAATGAGCGCACCGTCGCCAAGAAGCAGGCACTCACCCGGCGTGCGCTCGCCGACCTGCAAGCCTGGATCGCCGGCGCACCGGCGGCGGCGGCCGAATGACAGCGCACACCGACTTGATGGCACGCTGGCAGAACGGCGTCGTGCTCAAGCGCGACGTGTTCTCGACCATCGAGCGCGGCCGCTTCCGCACCGACCGCGGCGAGGTCGATGCCGTGCTGCGCCGGCTCGACGAGGTGCCGTGGTGGTCGGCACCGCTGGCGCACATCCTGTTCAATCGCGAGAGGCGCGCGCTCGCCGCCGCCGGTCCGCTCGGCATCGCCACACCGCTCCTCGCCGCCACGTCACACGCGCTGGTGCGCGGCTGGATCGATGGCGTCGCGCTGCATATCGCCAAGCCGCATGGCGACCTCGGCTATTTCCGCTCCGCCAAGGCAGTGCTGCGCACGCTGCATCGCGCCGGCATCTGCCACAACGATCTCGCCAAGGAGCAGAACTGGCTGCGCACGCCGGACGGCCGCTGCATGCTCACCGACTTCCAGCTCGCCGGACGGTTCTCCCATCGCGGCAAGCTGTTCCGTGTCGCCGCCTACGAAGACCTGCGGCATCTGCTCAAGCACAAGCGGCGCTACGTGCCGGACGCGCTGACGCCGATGGAGCGCAAGATCCTGGCGCGCAAAAGCCTCCTCACCCGCGTCTGGATGGCAACGGGCAAGAAGGTTTATTACGCGATCACCCGCGGCGTGTTCCGCTTCACCGACCGTGAAGGTGGCGGCAAGCGGCTGATCGAGGACGCGCCGCGCATCGCGCAGCGGATCGGCATGCTGCCCGGCGTGCGTGGCGTCGCGGTCGTCACCTATCCGGACCGGCGTGCCGGCACCGGGCTATACGCCTTTATCGAAGCCGACGGTGTCGCCGAAGCCGATGCCTTGCGTGTGATCGACACCGGGATCACCCCGCCGGAGCGCGTGCAGATCGTCGCACGGCTGCCGCGCAACGCTGCCGGCGAGGTGCGACAGGAACTGCTGCAGCTCGTCGCCATGAACCAGCTCGATCTGATCGAACCGCTGATCGCGGATGACGCCGAACGCGAGACATTGGCCGCGATCATCGCCGGTCGGCAGAATCTGCGCGACCGCTTCGCTTATTGAAACAGCCGGCGCGGATCGCGCGCCGCACGCCAGATCGCCCATTGCCGCCGCCACGGCGGAAGATCGTCGGGCTGCAACGGATCGGCGGATTGCTCCAGACGCCGCAAGCGACGGCGTGCCCCGGCGAGCGGCAGCAGCGCCGGCAGCGCCGCGGCATCGACCTGCGACAGCATCGTCTCCGCCCGGTCGAGATGGCCCCGCGCGCGCAACGTCAGATTGGCGATCACCGCATGCAGCTCGGCGTTCGCATGTCCGGCAAGCAATTCGGCGGGATCGGCACCGAATTGTTGCAGGAGATCGAGCGGCAGATAAATCTTGCCGTGCGCGGCACGTTGACCGAGCGCCGCGAGTTCCCGCAACGCCGTGTCGGCAAAGGCAACGTGTTCGCGGATCGCACCGATTGGCGAACCGGTGAGCAGACGCGCCGCGAGGTCGATGATCACGCCACTGGTCTTGTCGGCGTATCCGGTGAAAGCTTCAACCGAGGCCATCGGATCGCGATAAAGATCGAAACTGCGCGCCTCGATCAGATCGAGCAAGGGCTGTTGCGGCAGGCTTGCCGGCCGCATGGCCGCGAGCAATGCCGCCGCGAGCGGGTTCGCCATGGCTTCCCCGTCGCGCTCGCCGGCGATCACATCGCGCCACCACTGCAAGCGGATTTCTCCGGCCATCGGCTCATGCACGATATCGCCAATCTTTGCGATCTCCGCATCGAAGGCATAGAGCGCGTAGAGATGCACGCGTGCCGGTTCCGGCGCATAGAGCGCCGACAGGAAGCGCGCGCGATCGGCATGGCGCACCAGATCGGCGCAATAGTCGGCGTTGTCGGTGTCGGTTGCCATCACGCCACCGCGAGCAGCGCAGCGGCGACGCGGCGACGCTCGCCGAGCATGATGTTGTAGGTGCGGATCGCGGCGCCGGTGGTCATGGCATCGGCATTGATCCGATGTGCGCTCAGCGCCTCACGCAAGGCCGGCGGCATCACAACCGGATCGCGGCCTCCGCCAAGCAGGAAGAAATCGATCTCGTTCTGCCGGGCGATCACCGGGGCCAGCGCCGCGGCATCGAGTTCGGCCATCGTCGCATAGGGCCAGGCCCAGATGCCGTCCGGCAGGCACAAGAGCGAGCCACGATGCGACATGTTCGCGAACCGGAAGCCGCCGTTGCCGTAGCTGTCGATTTCGGCCGGATACGGCAGATGCGGCGTATCCGGCGACGCGGCCACGTCAGTCGTCGTCCTTGTCTTTACCGCCGCGCGCATGCTCGCGGTTCTCGCCGACGCCGAGATAGATCAACAGCGGCGAGGCGATGAAGATCGACGTATAGGTGCCGACCAGCACGACGCCGAACATCATCGTCGCGGTGAAGGAGTGGATCGCCTGGCCGCCGAACATCAGCAACGCCAGCAAGGCGAGCGTGACGGTCAAGTGGGTGACGATCGAGCGCGACAGCGTCGAGTTGATCGAGGCGTTGAGCAATTCCGGCATCGGCATCTTCTTGTAGCGCCGCAGCAGCTCGCGGATACGGTCGTAGATGACGACGGTGTCGTTGAGCGAATAACCGAGAATGGTCAGCAGCGCCGCGATGCTGGTCAGATCGAAGTCGACCTGCGCGACCGACATGAAGCCGATGGTCAGCACGAGGTCGTGCGCGTTGGCGATGGTCGCACCCAGCGCGAACTGCCATTCGAACCGGAACCAGAGATAGATCAGAATGCAGACGATGGCGACGAAGATGCCGACCAGACCGTAGGATAGGAGCTCGGTCGAGACACGCGGGCCGACCACCTCGACGCGGCGATATTCGACGCTGTCGCCGAACGCGGCACGCACGCGCTGCACCGCCGCCTGCTGCCCCTCTTCGCCGCCGGGCTGCTGGGCGATGCGGATCAGCACTTCATTGGGACTGCCGAACTGCTGGAGCTGGAATTCCGTGAGGTTCAGCGTGCCGAGCTTGGTGCGCATGCCGGCGATATCGGCCGGGCCGCCCTTCGACTGGATCTCCATCAGCGTGCCGCCGCGGAAGTCGATGCCGAAGTTCAGACCGTGGGTGAAGTACAGCGCGATCGCCACGATGGTCAGCAACGCTGACAGCGGAAAGCTGATGCGGCGGAAGCGGATGAAGTCGAACTTGGTATCCGGCGGAACGATATGCAGATGCGGAATCCGCTCCCAGAACAGGACGACGACGCTCCAGACCGCGACCAGACCGAGGAGACCGATGAGGATATAGGACGACACTTAAACCCCGCTCCTCAGATCGGAATGAATTTCGGACGCCGCCACCGCGCCCAGGCGGCGGTGAGCAGGCGCGTCACGGTGAAGGCCGTGAACACCGTGGTGATGATGCCGACGCCGAAGGTGACGGCAAAGCCGCGCACCGGACCGGTGCCGATGAAGAACAGCACCGCGGCGGCGATGAAGGTGGTGATGTTGGTGTCGAGAATGGTCGCGAGCGCGCGGCTGAAACCGGCGTCGAGCGCGTTGATCGGTGTGCGCCCGGCGCGGATTTCCTCGCGGATACGCTCATAGATCAGCACGTTGCTGTCCACCGCGATGCCGACCGTGAGCACGATGCCGGCGATACCCGGCAGCGTCAGTGTCGCGTTGAGAAGCGACAGCACGCCGAAGATCATCGCCACGTTGATCGCCACGGCGATGTTGGCGAACAGTCCGAACAGGCCGTAGGTCACCAGCATGAAGATGACCACCCAGAGCGCGCCGACATAAGAGGCGAGCTTGCCCTTCTCGATCGAGTCCTGACCGAGACCGGGGCCGACGGTGCGCTCCTCGATAATGGTCAGCGGCGCCGGCAGCGCGCCGGCGCGCAGCAGGATCGCGAGATCGTTGGCCTGCTGCACGGTGAAATTGCCCGAGATCTGCCCCGAACCGCCGAGGATCGGCTCACGGATCACCGGCGCGGAGATCACTTCGTTGTCGAGGATGATCGCGAACGGCCGGCCGACATTCTCCTGCGTCGCCTGCGCGAATTTGCGCGCACCGGAGGTATTGAAGCGGAAGCTGACGATCGGCTCGCTGGTGCGCTGATCGAAGCCCGGCTGGGCATCGGTGAGATCGGCGCCGGACACCAGCACACGTTTCTCGATCAGGTAAGGCTGCCGCCCCTGCTTGGCCGGCGCATAGAGCAACTCATCCTCGCCGGGCACGCGGCCCTGCACCGCCTGCTCCACCGAGTTGGTCTGGTCGACCATGCGGAAGTCGAGCTTCGCGGTCTTGCCGAGCAGTTCCTTGAGCCGCGTCGGATCCTGCAGACCCGGCACCTGCACGAGAATGCGGTCGGAGCCCTGACGCTGGATCAGCGGCTCGACCGTTCCGAGTTCGTTGACGCGGCGCTCGACGATCTGGATCGACTGATCGACCGACTGGCGGATGCGTTCCTGAATCGCGGGCTCGGTCACCGCCAGGCGTACGAGGCCGTTCGCTTCCGTGGTGATGTCGAGACTGCGCTGTCCGGTGGACGAGAGCACGCCGCCGAGCGGCTGCGACAGCTCGCGCAGCTTGGTCAGCGCCTGCTGCTGGTCGGTGCCTTCGCGCAGCCGCACCTCGACGCTCTGGCCGCGCACGGCAAGACCGGTGTAGCCAATCCGCGCTTCACGCAGGACGCGGCGGACATCGTCACGGGTCGTTTCGAGCTTTTCCTTGCGGACGGCGTTGGAGTCGACTTCGAGCAGCAGATGCGAGCCGCCCTGCAGATCGAGGCCGAGCACCACATGGCGCTGCGCCCATTTCGGCCAGCTATCGACGGTCGATTCCGCAAAGAAGTTCGGCACCGCGAACAGGCACACAATCAGCGCCGTCAGCAGGATCGACAACGTTTTCCAGCGGTTGAAATAGAGCATGGGGCGTTACCGGCCGGTCGCGGCAATCAGGTCGAGGGCGCGGCGGCTTCGTCCTTGGCGGGCTCGCCCTTGGCGCGCACGTCGGTGAGCATCTGGCGCATCTGGCGGATGCGGACGCCGTCGGCGATTTCCACCTCGACGACATCGTTGTCGACCACCTTGGTCACCTTGCCGACAAGGCCGCCGGAGGTGACGACGGTGTCGCCACGGCGCACGTTCTTGACCATTTCCTGGTGCGCCTTCACGCGCTTCTGCTGCGGGCGCAGGATCAGGAAGTACATGATGACGAAAATCATCACGAACGGCAGGAGCTGGACCAGCATGCCGCCGTCCCCGCCCAGCAAGGAACCCTGTGCGTAGGCCGGCGTAATGAACATGGAAAAACCCTCGAAAAAGGCGGCGCGAAAGGCACCGCTGGCTGCGATTTGGCGCGGACTATAGCGGCCGCCCGGTCAATTGCAACGCTGGCAAGGCATTACAAATCAGCCATTTTTTCGGCTTCCGCAGCCTGCTTGCGAGGCCGGAACAGCCCCGCTAAGACGCGGGCGGAACTGGAAGACTCGTGCCAGATTGAAGCCATGCCGAAAGCGATGCCGAAAGCCAAATCGAAGCGCCCCGCCAAAACCTCCGGGAAGAAGCTCGCGGCCAAAGCCGCCGCGCGTCCAGCCGCCAGCCGGGGCGATTCCTCGGCCCTGCTCGCCGATCCGGCGGTGCTCACCCGCATTGCCGAGGCGCTGGAACGGCTCGCGCCCCCCGCTCCCTTGAAGCCGGATTTCACCGAAGCGGATGCCTTCGTCTGGCAGCCAGCCGGGCCGCGTCTGGTGCCGGTGCCGCGCGTGAACCGCGTCGAGATGTCGCTGCTCCAGGGCGTCGACCGCATGCGCGACACGCTGATGGAAAATACCGAACGCTTCGCCAAGGGGCTGCCGGCCAACAATGCGCTGCTGTGGGGCGCGCGCGGCATGGGCAAGTCGTCGCTGGTCAAGGCGTCCCATGCCACCATCAACGCCGCTTCGGTCAAGGCCGGCCGCGAGGGCATCCTCAAACTGATCGAAATCCACCGCGAGGACATCGAAACGCTGCCGGACCTGATGACGCTGACGCGCTCGGCCGATCCCTATCGCTTCATCGTGTTCTGCGACGACCTCTCGTTCGACGCCGACGACACGTCCTATAAATCGCTGAAGGCAGTGCTGGACGGCGGCATCGAAGGCCGGCCCGATAACGTGATTTTCTATGCGACGTCGAACCGCCGCCATCTGATGTCGCGCGACATGATGGAGAACGAACGCTCGACCGCGATCAATCCCGGCGAGGCGGTCGAAGAGAAGGTTTCTCTATCCGACCGTTTCGGCCTCTGGCTCGGCTTCCACAAATGCAGCCAGGACGAATTCCTGGCGATGATCGAAGGCTATGTGGCGCACTTCCGCATTCCGGTCGACGCCGATGAATTGCGGCGCGAGGCGCTGGAATGGTCGAACACGCGCGGCTCTCGTTCCGGCCGCGTGGCGTGGCAGTACATCCAGGATCTCGCCGGACGGCGCGGCGTGCATCTCACCGCCGCGTAAGGGTCAGCCTCGCGCGACGATGCCCACGAGTTCGCTCAGGCCGTGCACCTGATAATCAGGTGTCACGCCGAGTTCCTCCGGACGCATGCGCAGCGCCTTGAAGACGGCTGCCGGTCCGGGTTCCGCTGACGCATTGAGTTCGATAGCCAAGGCCGCTGCCGTCACCCGCTCGATCCAGGCGACGCGCAGCCCGGCGCTTTTCGCGCCGCAGGCGTCCCAACTGTTGGACGATACAAACAGCACATCGGCCGGCGCGATATCGAGCTGCGTGCGGACCAAATCGTAAATGCGCCGCGCCGGTTTATACGTCCGGCCGCTATCGACGCTGATGACGGCATCGAGCATGGTGTCGATGCCGCTGTTGCGCACCAGCGCGCCGAGCATGTCGGGGCTACCGTTGGAGAAAATCGCGCGGCGGCATCCGGACAGCGCCGCCAGCGTCGCCTTCGCATCCGGGTAGAGCGCGAGCCGCAGATAGGACTGCATCAGCGCATCGATCTGCGCGCGCTCCGGCGTCACGCCGATGCAGGCGAGCGAATAGATCAGCGACTGCTCGGTGACGGCGCGGAAATCGACATAGGCGTCCATCAGCGACCGCAGCCAGGTGTATTCGAGCTGTTTCAGCCGCCAGAGCTGGGTGATCAGCGCGCCCTTCCCCGGAAACGCGCGTTCAGTGTCGGCCGCCACCGACTGGACATCGTACAGCGTTCCATAAGCGTCAAACACAACCGCTTTGATCGGCATCGGCTCTTCCCGCAGTCAGCGCCCCACCGAAACTTGCGGCATCGCGATCATGAGGGAAAGCGCAAAATGTAACGGCCGCCGAAACGGCGGCCGTACATAAGTCGAATGTGACGGGATCAGCGATCAGCCACCAAGGAACTGATTGGGATCGACCGGCGTCGAGCCCTTGCGGATTTCGAAGTGCAACTGCGGCGACGTGACGTTGCCGGTTTGACCGGCGCGGCCGATGATCTGGCCACGCTTCACGGTGTCGCCGCGCTTCACCAGCAACTCGCTGGCATGGGCGTAGGCCGACACATAACCGTTGGCGTGACGGATCAGCACGAGGTTGCCATAGCCTTTCAGCTCGTTGCCGGAATAGGCGACGGTGCCGTCCTCGGCTGCCTTGACCGGCGTGCCTTCGGGAACGGCGATGTTGATGCCGTCGTTGTTCTGGCCGTTCTGTTTCGAGCCATAGCTGGCGATCACGCGACCGCGCGCCGGCCAACGGAACGACGGGATCGCACCGACCGCCTCGGCCGATTTGGTCGCGCTCGGTTCAGGCGCTTCCGCCGGCGCCGCTGTGCTGGCGACGCGCGCATGCTGCGCCGGCTCAGCGGCTGCGACGGTCTGCGTTTGCGCCGGGACAGTGCGCGGCTGCGCGAGCTGCGGCGCGGTCTGTGTCGTCGTCTGCATCTGCGGCGCGGCAGCGGTGCGCTGCGCCGAAGCCGCGCCCGGAATTTTCAGCTTGTCGCCGGCGTTGAGCTTCGCATAGGGCTTGAGATTGTTGGCTTGCGCGATTTCGGCGACCGTCTTGTGATAGCGACGCGAAATGCCGAGCAGGCTCTGACCCGGTTCGACGGTGTGCGTGAAGCTCGCACCAGCCGCCGTCGGGCGCTGCAGCGTCGGCGCCGCCTGCGCCGTCATCGTCGGCGCGGGAACCGCCGCCGCGGCATGTGTGCCCTGCCCGATATAGCGCGGGATCACCAGCCGCTGGCCGGGGCGCACGCGCGCGGTATCCCTGATGTTGTTGGCCTGCATGATCGCGGACTGCGGAACGCCGTATTTACGCGCGATCGTCTCGATATTGTCGTTCGGGCCGACGGTGACGGGCGTGCCGCCTTCCCAGGTCCAACCCGACGTGGGCGCCGGCGGCGGGGCCTGGATCGATCCGGTGTGGACCGGCGCGGCTGCCGGCTGCGAATAGGTCGTGTTGCGCACCGAGCCGGTGATGTCGGTGGACGGCCGATAGGCGCCAAGCCCCTGCCCGCCGGTCGATGTGCCGGCAGCAACGGTCGCGGGGCGGCTCGGCGCCGGGAGCGCCTGGCTTTCGACGCGAGCGGTGGGAACGCGTGCCTGATGATTGGTCGATCCGGTCACATCGGCCTGCGAAGGCGCCGGCGCGCGGGAATTCGACGAGAACAGGCCGTTACTGAAACGAGCCGAGTCCGAACACCCTGCGACGGCAAGGGCCGCGATGGTCACAGCGGCGATCCGCGTGAACTGCTGTGTCGGTCGGCATCCGTTGAGAAGCTTGCCGGTCGTCCCCGCGAAACTCGACATGTTGGTTACCCACTCGTACGCACAAAAGAGCAAAAGCGAGTAAACACAGCGTGAGTAAATAAGCCTTTAAGCAGTGGTTAGGATTAAGACATCGCGATGCCGCGACAGCAGCGTTACAAATGCTGCGCTTTTCCAGCAACCAAAGGCACAAAACGCACCGGGATCAACGTCGCGCGCTGCTCGCCCGTTTCCGTTTTGGTAACCTTGGTGAGATGTTGCACGCCGTCCGGCGGACCGAGCGGTGCGATCAGCATGCCGCCGACAGCGAGTTGATCGATGAGCGCCGACGGAACCGCGTCGGCCGCGGCGGTAACGATGATCCGATCGAACGGTGCATGATCCGCCGCACCCAGCATCCCGTCCCCGACGATCACCTCGACATTCTGGAAGCCGAGGTCGCCCAGCCGTGCCTGCGCGGTGTCGGCCAGCGTCCGGTATCGCTCGATGGAGACCACCCGATGCGCCAGCCGCGAAAGCACCGCGGCCTGATAGCCCGAGCCGGTGCCGATCTCGAGCACGCGGTGATGCGGCCGCACCTCCAGTTGCTCGGTCATGTAGGCGACCACAAAGGGCTGACTGATGGTCTGCCCGCAATCGATCGGCAGTGCCCGGTCGGCATAGGCGGACGAGGCCATATCGGCCGGTAGAAAGGCATCGCGCGGCACTTCTTCGAGCGCGCGCAGGACCGCCTGATCGCCGATGCCCCGCCGCCGCAGGTCCAGCAGGAAGCGCATCCGGGTGTTGTCGGGAGAATCCTGCAAGTTATGCCTCGTTTTCGGCCTTTTATCACGTCCAGCCCTGGCCAACCCACCATATCGCGTTGCCGACAGGTTGGAATCGTCCCAGAACACGGAACTATTCGATCCGCGTGGCGTTGGGGCGAAGGGGAGCCGGCCAAGTGCGGCCGGGGAAGTGTCGTGAGCGCTGCGGAATTGCCGGACCCATTGGAGCAGACCGCGTCTGATCCGCTTGCAGCGGTTCTCGCCGCTGGGCGCGTTGGCTATTGGGAACACGACCTCACGACCGGGGGGTATCGCGTCTCCGACGAGTTCAAGGCCCATTGGGGCCTGCCACCGGAAGCCTCCTTTACGACAGACGTGTTGCGCCGGAACATCTATCCGGACGACGCGCCGGGCCGCGCCGCGCAGATCGAGCAGACGCTTGCGACGGGTGTGGCGCTCGATGCCGAATACCGCGTGATCTGGCCGGATGGCAGCCTGCACTGGATGAATGTTCGCGGCACCGCGGAACGCAACCGCAGGGGCCAGCCGACCCGTCTGATCGGCGTGTCGCTCGACATCACCGACCGCAAGCGCGCCGAAGAAACCCTGCGCGCTGAATCCGAAAGTCTCGAACTTCTCAACAAGATTGGCGCGGCGCTCGGCGGCAATCTCGAACTCGAGGCGATCGTACAGATCGTCACCGACGCCGCGACGCAGCTCTCCGGCGCGCAGTTCGGCGCATTCTTTTACAACGTTCTCGATGCGCAAGGCGAAAGCTATACGCTCTACACGATCTCCGGCGTTGCCCGTGAAGCGTTCTCGAAATTTCCGATGCCGCGAAACACGCAGGTGTTCGAGCCGACATTCCGCGGCACCGGCGTCGTGCGCTCCGACGATATCCGCCTGGATCCGCGTTACGGCAAGAACGATCCTTATTTCGGCATGCCGAAAGGCCACCTCCCCGTGGTGAGCTATCTCGCGGTGCCGGTGATCTCCCGCTCCGGAGCGGTGCTCGGCGGGCTGTTCTTTGGCCACGAAAAGCCCGGCATCTTCAGCGAGCGGATCGAGCGGCTGATTGCCGGAATCGCGGCGCAGGCCGCGGTGGCGATCGACAACGCCAACCTGCTGCAGTCCGCACAGGCGGAACTGGAGGAACGGCGGCGGTTCGAAAGCCATCAGGAACTGCTGCTCGCCGAACTCAATCACCGCGTCAAGAACACGCTCGCCATCGTGCTGTCGATCGCGACGCAGACGCTGCGCAACAGCGACAGCCCCGAAACCTTCCGGCAGGGGTTCGAGGCGCGCATTCTCGCGCTTGCCGAAGCTCACAACCTGCTCACCGACGGAAACTGGGAAGGCGCGTCGCTGCGGGCGATCCTCGAGCGCGTGCTGCAGCCGTATCGCGGCACCGGTGCGCCACGCTATGTGCTCGACGGCAACCGCGACGTGCGGGTCGGGCCGAAAACGGCCGTATCGCTGGTGATGGCGCTCAATGAACTGGCCACCAATGCCGCGAAATATGGTGCCTTGTCGAACAGCGATGGAACCGTCAAGGTGACCTGGGTCGTCAGCGACGACCCCGCGAAGATTCACCTGCGCTGGGAAGAAACCGGGGGGCCGCCGGTCGCCGCGCCGCGCCACACGGGTTTTGGCAGCCGGCTGATCCGCGCGCTGTCGAACGATGCCGCGGCCGAAGTGATGATGGATTTTGCGCCCAATGGATTTATTTGCACATTTGATCTGCCGCTGCGCAGCGGCGTGGAGGCCTGAATGACGGCGAGTCAGAAAATTCTGCTGGTCGAGGATGAATATCTGATCCGGATGCTGCTCGAGGACATGCTGGACGATCTCGGCTATTCGGTCGTCGGTGCCGCCGGCAGCGTCTCCGAGGCGTCGAAGCTCGCCTCCTCCACCGAATGCGACGTTGCCATCCTCGACGTCAATCTCGACGGCCAGGAAGTGTTCCCGGTGGCGGATATTCTGGCCAGCCGCGGCCTGCCATTCGTGTTCGTCACCGGCTATGGCGGCGCCGGACTGCCGGAGCAGTACCGTTCGCGCCCGACCTTGCAGAAGCCGTTTCAACTCGACGAACTGTCGAAGACCCTCGACGAGATCTTCACGCAGTAAAGCGTCAGGCTTTCTTGTCGAACAGACTGGCCAGCGTCGTCATGAACGGCTCATCGGTCAGATCGAGCCGCAGCGGCGTCACCGAAATCCGGTTCTCCGCGAGCGCGCTCATGTCCGTGCCGCTGCGCGACGTCGCCGGCACCGCGCGTGAGAACGCGATCCAGTAGTACGGATTGCCGCGGCCGTCGTAGCGCGGATCGATGCGCAGCAGTTCCTGGTCGCGCTTGCCCTGCGACGTCACGGCGATGCCCTGCACCGAATTCGGCGCGCAATCCGGAAAATTGATATTCACCAGCACATCGCGCGGCATGCCTTCGGCGAGCACGCGTTTGACGATGTCCGGCGCGAAGGTCATCGCCGTTTTCCAATGCGGATTGCCCTTGCTGTTCGCCGAGAACGCCTGCGACAGCGCAAACGACGGTATGCCGAGCACCGTGCCTTCCATCGCGCCGGCGACCGTGCCGGAATAAGTCACGTCTTCGGCGGCGTTGCGGCCACGGTTGACGCCGGAGAGGACGAGGTCCGGCGGCTCTTTCATGATATGCCGCACGCCCATGATGACGCAGTCGGTCGGCGTGCCGCGCACCGCGAAATGGCGCTCGCTCACCTCACGCAGCCGCAGCGGATCGTTGAGCGACAGCGAATGCGCGACGCCGGACTGATCGCTTTCCGGCGCCACCACCCACACATCGTCGGACAACGCCCGCGCGATGTTCTCGCAGACTTCGAGGCCCGGCGCGTAAATGCCGTCGTCATTGGTGACAAGAATGCGCATCAGCTATTCCCAACTCCATCGCCGCCGATCCGCGTCATGTCGCCCATATAGCGACGTAGCGCATCCGGCACGGTGATCGAGCCGTCGGCGTTCTGATAGTTTTCCATCACCGCGATCAGCGCGCGGCCGACGGCGACGCCGGAGCCGTTCAACGTATGGACGAAGCCCCTCACCTTGCCGTCCTTGCCGCGGTAA
>JAHBZF010000064.1 GCA_019635575.1 Pseudolabrys sp.
AGTGCGTCATCACCAACGCGGCGACGGTCGGCGCCTATCGCGGCGCCGGCCGTCCGGAGTGCAGCCTCAATCTCGAGCGCCTGATGGATACTGCGGCGCGTCAGATCGGCATGGATCCCGCCGAGCTGCGCCGCCGGAACTTCGTCAAGCCCTCGCAGATGCCCTACACCACGGCGATGGGCGAGAAGTACGATTCCGGCGACTTCGATCTCTTCCTGACCAAGACGCTCGAGGCCGCCGACTGGCAGGGCTTCGAGGCGCGCAAGGCGGACGCCCAGAAGCGCGGCAAGCTCTACGGCCGTGGGCTCGCGTCCTACGTCGAATGGACCTCGGCCAACGTCATGAACGAGATGGCGCATTACGAGGTGAAGGAAGACGGCAAGGTCGTGATCTGGATGGGCACGCAGGGCATGGGGCAGGGTCTGCAGACCAGCTTCACCCAGCTCGCCTCCGAGATGCTCAGCATCGACCCGTCGAAGATCGAGATCGCCGTGGGCGATTCGGATCGCGTGGGCGGCGTCGGCTCGATGGGCTCGCGCTCGGCCTATATCGGCGGCTCCGCCGTCCTCACCGGCAGCGAGAAGCTCGTCGACAAGGGCAAGGAGCTGGCGGCCGATGCGCTGGAGGCCAGCACGGCGGACATCGTCTATGCCGCCGGCCGCTTCACGATCACCGGCACGGACCGCGGCATCGGGCTCGGCGAGCTGGCGGCCAAGCAGCCCGACAAGCGAATCTTCATCGAGAACGTGAACTCGGTCGACGGCATCGCCTGGCCGAACGGCGCGCATGTCGGCGAGGTCGAGATCGATCCCGACACCGGCAAGGCGGACATCGTCGGCTGGACCGCGGTCGATGATTTCGGCGTCGTCATCAATCCGATGATCGTCGAAGGCCAGGTGCACGGCGGCATCGCCCAGGGCGTCGGCCAGGCGCTGCTGGAAGGCGTGGTCTATGATGAACAGGGCCAGCTCGTCAGCGGCTCGTTCATGGACTATGCGATGCCGCGCGCGCACGATCTGCCGTCGTTCAAGATCGGCACCACGGAAACGCGCTGCCCGTCCAATCCGCTCGGCATTCGCGGTTGCGGCGAGGCTGGCGCGATTGCCGCGCCGGCTGCCGTGATCAACGCCATCACCGATGCCATCGGCAGCGAGGATATCGCGATGCCGGCCACCCCCAATGCCGTCTGGCATGCCTTGCAGCGCGCGTCGCAGCGCAAGGCCGCCTGACGGAACACGGACGAACAAGGAGACACCGATGTACGCTTTCACCTATCACCGCCCGACCACGGTGCGGCAGGCCGCTAACCTCCTGGCCAAACACCCGGAGGCGAAGCTGCTCGCGGGCGGGCATTCGCTGATCCCGGTGATGAAGCAGCGGCTCGCCGCGCCGAACGTGATCGTCGATCTCAACAAGGTCGAGGGCATCGCCGGCGTCGAGATCAGCGGGCGGTCCGTCACCATCGGCGCGATGACGCGCCATGCCGATGTCGCCAATTCGCCGGTGCTGCGCGAAGCGATGCCGGCGCTGGCCGGCGTGCCGGGCTCGATCGGCGATCCGCAGGTGCGCAACCGCGGCACCATCGGCGGCTCGATCGCCAACAACGACCCCAACGCCGATTACCCGGCCGCCTGCCTCGGCCTCGGCGCGACCATCGTCACCAACAAGCGCAAGATCGCGGCGGACGATTTCTTCACCGGCATGTTCTCGACCGCGCTCGAGGAGAACGAGATCATCGTCAAGGTCCAGTTCCCGCTCGCCAAGAAGGCCGGCTACGAGAAGTTCAAGCATCCGGCCTCGGGCTTCGCGCTGGTCGGCGTGTTCGTGTCGAAGCGCTCGTCGGATATCCGCGTGGCGGTGACAGGCGCGGGCGCCAACGGCGTGTTCCGCGTCAAGTCGTTCGAGGAGGCGCTGAAGAAGCGGTTCGCGGCGAAGTCGCTTGAGGGTATGACCATCCCGGCGGCGGGCATGAACAGCGACATTCACGCGGGCGCGGACTATCGCGCGCATCTTGTCGGCGTGCTGGCGCGCCGCGCGCTCGACAAGGCCAATGCCAAAGGCGACGACAACGACTGATCGGCGCGGCTCTTGCGTTCGCGCGACGAAAAAGGCTCCGCTTGCGCGGAGCCTTTTGAGTATCGGCGGGCGCTCACGCGGCCGGTTGTTCAAGCTCGGCGAGCAGGTTGCGCAGGTCGAGGGGTTTCGATCCCATCACGATGTGTCCGTTCGGCGCGTACTGCCATTCGTTCTGCGGCCGGTCGCGATAGAGTTCGACGCCGTTCTCGTCGGGATCGCGGAGATAGAGCGCCTCGCTGACGCCGTGATCGCTCGCGCCGTCGAGCGGGATGCGCGCCGCGATCAGCCGCTGAAGCGCATCGGCGAGCAGGCGGCGCGTCGGGTAGAGGATCGCCACATGATAGAGGCCGGTGGAGCCCGGCGGGGGTGGCTGGCTTCCCGCGCTCTGCCAGGTATTGATCGCGAGATGGTGATGGTAGCCGCCGGCGGACATGAACACGGCCCCCGCGCGCTCGCGGGTCACGGTAAAGCCCAGAATATCGCGGTAAAAGGCCAGCGACCGCTCCAGATCGGCGACCTTGAGATGGACATGGCCGATGCGGACCTGAGGGTCGATGGTCGGATTGATCCGCGGCCCATCCTGCGTCATGGCTGATCCCTGAAAAATGCACTGACTCAATGCGATATACCGGGTTTTAGGATAGACTTCCCGCGATGACAAAATTGCCAGTTCCCACCTCCATCGACGAGACGCTGACGCTGCTGACCGCGGGCGGCTATGTGGCGGATCGCGCGCTCGCGACCGTGCTGTTCCTGTCGCTGCGGATGGGCAAGCCGCTGTTTCTCGAAGGCGAGGCCGGCGTCGGCAAGACCGAGATCGCCAAGGTGCTGTCGCAGACGCTCGGGCGCCGCCTGATCCGTCTGCAATGCTACGAGGGCCTCGACGTCGCCGCCGCCGTCTATGAGTGGAATTACGCCGCGCAGATGATCGCGATCCGCCTCGGCGAAGCCGGCGGCGACACCGATCGCGCGCGGCTGGAGAGCGACGTGTTCTCCGAACGCTTCCTGATCAAGCGGCCGCTGCTGCAGGCACTGGAGCCGGACCCGGCCGGCGCGCCGGTGCTGTTGATCGACGAACTCGACCGGACCGACGAGGCGTTCGAGGCGTTCCTGCTCGAAGTGCTGGCGGATTTCCAGGTGACGATCCCCGAACTCGGCACCGTCAAGGCCGCGCATCCGCCGATCGTCATCATCACGTCGAACCGCACCCGTGAGGTGCATGACGCGCTCAAGCGTCGCTGCCTCTATCACTGGGTCGGCTATCCGAACGCTGAGCGTGAACTGAATATTCTGCGCACGCGGCTCCCCGGCATCGGCAAGAAGCTGTCGGAGCAGGTGGTGGCGTTCGTGCAGGCGCTGCGCAAGGAAGACGTGTTCAAGGCGCCGGGCGTCGCCGAAACGCTCGACTGGGCGACGGCGCTCAACGAACTCGACGCCATCGCGCTCGATCCTGCGACGGTGTCCGACACGCTCGGCACGCTGCTCAAATATCAGGACGACATTGCCCGCGTCGATCAGAGCAAAGTCAGGGAATTGCTCGACGGCATCAAATCGGATCTGCGCGCGGCGGAGTAAGGACGTCGTTGTGAACGAGCACAACAAAACGGCATCTGCCGCCCCATCTCCGGCGAACGGAGCGGGGGAAGGTGGCCGTCTCGCCGACAACATCGTCTATTTCGCGCGCGCGCTGCGCACCGCCGGCGTCCCGGTTGGGCCACGCGCGGTGCTCGACGCCATCGAGGCCGTGGACGTTGCGCGGATCGGCAACCGGCAGGATTTCTACTGGACGCTGCATGCGGTGTTCGTGAAACGGCACGAGCACTCGATCCTGTTCGATCAGGCGTTCCGCATCTTCTTCCGCAAGCGTGCCTTCCTCGACAAGCTGATCGCGGCGATGCTGCCGGAGCAGAAGGTCGATGAGGCGGAGAAGCCGCCGCCGGGCATGCAGCGCATTCAGGACGCGCTCGGTCCGCAGCAACGCGAGGCGCAGGAGAAATCCGAGGTCGAGATCGATGCGCGGCTGACGGTGTCGGACCGCGAGGTTTCCGCGAAAAAGGACTTCGCGCAAATGACGGCGGCCGAGATCGCCGCCGCTCGCGCCGCGATCGCACGGATGCGCCTGCCGCTCGACGAGGTGAAGACGCGGCGCCTCGGCCCGAGCCGGCGCGGCCGGCTGATCGACCTGCGCCGCACCGTGCGCGCCAGCATGAAGGCGGGCGGCGCGCTGATCGATTTGAAGTATCTCGGCGAGCGGACCAAGGCGCCGCCGATCGTCGCGCTGCTCGATATTTCCGGCTCGATGAGCCAGTACACGCGGCTGTTCCTGCATTTCCTGCACGCGGTGACGGATGCGCGAAAGCGCGTGCACACCTTCCTGTTCGGCACGCGGCTCACCAATGTCAGCCGCGCGCTGCGCTACAAGGATCCCGACGAGGCGCTGGCCGCCTGTTCGTCGCATGTGACGGACTGGTCCGGCGGCACGCGGATTGCCACGTCGCTGCACGATTTCAACAAGCATTGGGCGCGCCGGGTGCTGACCCAGGGCGCGGTGGTGCTGCTGATCACCGACGGACTGGAGCGGGACGGCGACGATACGCTTGCCTTCGAGATCGACCGGCTGCACCGGTCCTGTCGCCGCCTCATTTGGCTCAACCCGCTGCTGCGCTATGAGGGTTTTCAGCCCCGCGCGCGGGGGGTGCGCACGATCCTGCGCCATGTTGACGAATTGCGGCCAATCCATAACTTGGAGTCCATGCACGACCTGATCCGCGCGTTGGCGCAGGGATCGGGCGACGGCGATCGGAAAGCGATGCTACGGGTAGCGTAGCTCGCGGTTGCCGCCTCTGTGCCCGACACCGTGAACCCGGCCATTCAAGCCGGATATGGCCCGCAGCGATGCGGCCGATGGGACTTTTGGAGGCGATGATGGATACGATGCTGGCGCGAGACGAGGACATCCTCAAGGCGGCGGAGGACTGGCGCAAGGCCGGCCGCGGCGTGGCTTTGGCGACGGTGGTCGAGACCTGGGGCTCGGCGCCGCGCCCGACCGGCTCGAACCTGGTGATCGACGAGGAAGGCAATTTCCTCGGCTCCGTGTCCGGCGGTTGCGTCGAGGGCGCGGTGGTGACCGAGGCGATGGACGTGATCGAGAGTGGCAAGTCGCGCCTGCTGGAATTCGGCGTCGCCGACGAGACCGCCTGGAATGTCGGCCTGTCGTGTGGCGGTCGCATCCGTGTCTATGTCGAGAAGGTGGACTAAGTGCAACTCGCGGAATTGCAGACGGTCAATGCGGAGCGCGCCGCGCGGCGTGCTGTTCTGGTCGTCACGGATATCAAGGGCGGCGCGCAGCGCGTCGTGAAGGCAGCCGACGTTGTCGCTGATCCGCTCAAGGACGTGCTGCAAAAGCGTCTGCGGCTCGGCAAGAGCGGGATGGAGGAGACGCCCGAGGGCGAGGTGTTTGTCACCGTGCATGTACCGTCGGCGAAACTCGTCATCACCGGCGCGGTGCATATCAGTCAGGCGCTGGCGCCGATGGCGAAGATGCTCGGCTACGATGTCGCGGTGGTCGATCCGCGCACGGCCTTTGCCTCGCCGGAGCGGTTTCCCGATGTGAAGGTGATCGCCGAATGGCCGGATGTGGCGCTGCCGCCGCTCGGCGTCGACCGCTATACGGCGTTCGTCGCGCTGACCCATGATCCGAAGATCGACGATCCGGCGCTCAAGCACGCGCTGGAGCGCGATTGCTTCTATATCGGCGCGCTCGGCTCGCGAAAGACGCATGCCAAGCGAGTTGATCGATTGAAGCAGAACGGCTTTGACGAGGCTGCGATCGGGCGTATCCATGCGCCGATCGGTCTCGATATCGACGCGGTATCGCCGCCGGAGATCGCGGTGGCGATCCTCGGCGAGATCACCGCGACGCTGCGGCGGAGGGACGGCGCATGAAATTCGGTCCTGTTTCGCCGCGCGATGCGCTGGGCGGCACCGCCGTGCACTCGATCCGCCAGGGTTCGCTGGTGCTCAAGAAGGGCACGGTGATCGGTGAGCGCGAGGTCGCCGCGCTGGAAGAAGCCGGCGTGCGCGAGATCGTCGTGGTGCGGATCGAACCGGGCGATGTGGCGGAAGACCTCGCCGCGGCGGAGATCGCGGCGGCGGCGACCGGACCCGGCGTGCGTGTCGACCGCGCCTTCACCGGCCGTTGCAATCTGTTCGCGGAAACCGCCGGCGTCCTGGTGGTTGACAAGGACGCGATCGACGCGCTCAACCGCGCCGACGAGGCGGTGACGTTCGCGACGCTGCCGGCGTTCAAGCCGGTGGTTGAAGGCGAGATGATCGCCACCGTGAAGATCATCCCGTTCGCCATGCCGGAAAGCGGCCGTGACGCGGCGCTCGCAGCGGCCGAGCGCGCGAAGCCGCTGGTGCGCGTCGCGCCTTATGTCGTGCGCAAGATCGGCGTGGTGTCGACCATCCTGCCCGGCCTGTCGCCCAAGGTGGTGGACAAGACGCTCAAGGTGCTCGGCGACCGCATCGCGCCGGCCGGCGCGCGGGTCGTGTCGGAGCGGCGCGTGCCGCACAATCAGGACAAGCTGGCGCGCGCCATCGAGGAAGTGCTCACCGACGGCGCTGAATTCGTCATCGTGTTCGGCGCGTCGGCGATTGCCGACCGGCGCGACGTCATTCCGGCGGCGCTCGAAGCGGTCGGCGGCACCATCGATCATTTCGGCATGCCGGTCGATCCCGGCAATCTGCTGCTGATCGGCCACACGCGCGGCAAGCCGGTGCTCGGCGCGCCGGGCTGCGCGCGCTCGCCGAAGGAAAACGGTTTCGACTGGGTGTTGATGCGGCTCCTCGCCGGTCTCCCGGTCGGCCGTGCGGACATCACCGGCATGGGTGTCGGCGGGCTGCTGATGGAAATCGTCACCCGGCCGCAGCCGCGCAAGGACGGCCCCGAGGCAGGGCGGCGCATCGCCGGCGTGCTGCTTGCCGCCGGCCGCTCCACCCGCATGGGCGACGCCAACAAGCTGACGGCGGAGATCGGCGGCAAGCCGCTGGTGCGGATCGCGGCCGAACAACTGGTCGCATCGCAGGCGTCGCCGGTGATCGTCGTTACCGGGCATCAGCACGAACAGGTCGAGCAGACGCTCTCCGGTTTGGCGGTGCGGTTCGTGCGCAATCTCGATTATGCGCGCGGCCTCGGCACGTCGCTGGGCGCCGGCATCGCGGCGCTTCCTGTCGAAGCGGACGGCGCGGTTGTCTGCCTCGCCGACATGCCGCAGGTCGACACCGCGCTGATCGATCGCCTGATCGGCGCGTTCGATCCGGAGCGCGGCGCGCTCGTCGTCGTGCCGACGCATGACGGTCAGCGCGGCAATCCGGTTCTCTGGGCGCGGCGTTTCTTCGCCGATCTGATGAAGATCGACGGCGACATCGGCGCGCGCAACCTGATCCGCGACAATGCCGAGGCGGTGGCGGAGGTCGCGGTGAGCGGAAACGGGACGCTGATCGACGTCGATACGCCGGATGCTTTACGGTCTGTTAAGGCGCATATTGAACGCGCGTAACGCCGATTCTCGACGCTGACGCGCGGATTCCGAGTCGCGCGTTGCGTCAATATCCGCGCCTGAATCTTCCTCGCTTGATCACCGGCGCGACTCAGCCCCAACTCCACCCCAAGCTCTCAAGGGGGAGGGCGGGGGATGACGGATACCGCTTCCACTCTCGTGCGCGCGCTGGTCGCGAGCTCGCTGATGCTGGCGATCATGACGCTGATGGCGGTGGCGGTCTCGACCGCGAACGCCGCCGGTGCGCTCGCGGTCGGCCGCTGTGGAGCCTATGGGCAGGCGTTCGATTTCCCGAGCGCGACGCAGGCGCGGACCTCCGCGTTGTCGCAATGTCAGGGCGCCGAGTGCCGCGTCGTGACCGACCTGTCGCGCGCCTGCGCGGCGCTGGCGGTCGATATTGTCGATCCCTGCGCCGCCAATGGCTGGGGCCGCAGCGCGCGCCTCGGCAGCGCCCAGAACGGTGCGCTGAAGGCTTGCTACAAGGATGGCGGCAAGGACTGCGTGATCCGCACCTTCATCTGCGACGCGCGCGGCTGAGTGCCGGGTAGATCCTGCGGGCCGCGGACCCCGAAACCTGCCGGCTGTTGCTATAGACGTCTGCTAATCTTCTGAATTTGTTGGGTTTTCAGCCGGACCGGCGACATTCCCGCCTGTCCTCTTGCAAAACAGGCTCCGCGCTCTAAAATGACTGACTGGTCAGTCATTTCAAAGTATGTGCCGATGGCGCCCCGCCGTTCGCAGTCCGGTCGTGCAAAGGCTCGTGTCAAAGAGCGCACGGGCGCTCGCGCCGGCGCGCGCCGTGCCGCCGTGCCTCCGCAGGAAAACCGTCAGGCGGAGCGCCGCCTGGCCATTCTGGAAGCGGCGCTGGCGGAATTTTCCGAGCGCGGGTTTTCCGCGGCACGGCTCGACGATGTCGCCCGCCGCGCCGGCATCGCCAAGGGGACGATCTATCTCTACTTCCGCGACAAGGAGACCTTGTTCGCCGAGCTGATCCGCACGCGGCTGGTGCCGCTGGTGGGCACGCTCCAGCATCTGCGTGAGACCGACATCCCGGTCCGCGTGCTGGCCGAACGATTGATCGACCTGTTTGTCGATGAGGTGTTCGCGACGCCGCGCAAGGACGTGATCCGGCTGATGATCGGCGAGGGCGCGCGGTTTCCGAAGCTCGCCGAATTTTACTATCGCGAAGTGCTGGGCCCGGTGATGGACACGCTCGGTGACCTGCTGCGCCGCGCGCACCAGCGTGGCGAGATCGCCGACGACGCGCTGGCGCGTTTTCCGCAATTGCTGGCGGCGCCGGGTGTCGTCGCCATCGTCTGGAACGGCCTGTTCGACCGTTTCGCTCCGCTCGATGTGCGGGCGCTGATGCGCGCGCATGTCGATCTCATCCTCGGGCAGGGACCGCAGCGCGGCAACCGGCAATGACAATCGTGCGACAGGCTTTGCTCTTGGCGTTGGGCGCATTGGCCCTCGCGGCTTGCAGCCGGGAGACCGAGCCGACCGTGCAGGGTTGGGTCGAGGCCGAACTGATCTTCGTCAGCCCCGACGAGGCGGGACGGGTCGATCAGCTCGCGGTGACGCAGGGCGACCGTGTCGAGAAGGGCGCGCTGCTGTTCGCGGTCGATCCCGATCTGCAACAGGCCGATCTCGCGCAGGCCGAGGCCAATCTCGTCAACATGAAGCAGAGTTTCGACCGTGCGAAGGCGTTGGCCGCGCAATCGGTCGGCACGCAGAAGGCGCTGGAGGATGCGGAAGCGGCGCTGCGCACCGCCGAGGCGCGCGTCAATTCCGCGCGCACGCGGTTGACGCGGCGGCGGGCGCTCAGTCCGGATAGCGGCACGATCCAGCAGGTCTATTACCGGCCGGGCGAAACCGTGCCGGCCGGGCGGCCGGTGGTGTCGCTGCTGCCGCCACGCAATCTCAAAATCAGGTTCTTCGTCGCCGAGACGCAGCTCACGCGGATCAAGCATGGCGATGCGGTGACGGTGAGCTGCGACGGCTGCGCCGACGGTCTCACGGCGCGCATCAGTTTCATCGCGCAGAGCGCTGAATATACGCCGCCGGTGATCTACAGCCTCGAGGAGCGTGCGAAGCTCGTCTACATGGTCGAGGCACGGCCGGATGCGCCGGAGAAATTCCGTGTCGGCCAGCCGGTCAGCGTCATTTTGCCGGGCGGCTCATCGGACGGAACGAAGAAATGACAGCGCCGACGGATGCGGTGGCGAAACGGATGGCGGATGCCGCCGAGACGACGCCGGATATCGCCATCGACGTGCACGGCCTCACCAAGTCGTTCGATGGCCGGACTGTCGTGCGCGATCTGTCGATGCAGGTGCGGCGCGGCTCGATCTACGGCTTTCTCGGCCCGAACGGTTCGGGCAAGACCACGACGATCCGCATGCTGTGCGGCCTGCTGACGCCGGATTCCGGCAGCGGCACCTGTCTCGGCTACGACATCCTGACGCAAGCCGACAAGATCAAGCTGCATGTCGGCTACATGACGCAGCGGTTCAGCCTGTATCAGGACCTCTCGGTCCGGGAAAATCTCGAATTCGTCGGCCGGCTCTACGGGTTGCCCGATCCGCGTGCCGCCGCGCGCGACATGATCAAGCGGCTCGGTCTCGACGGCCGCGGCGAGCAGATCGCCGGCTCGCTGTCGGGCGGCTGGAAGCAGCGGCTCGCGCTCGGCGCCTGCACCTTGCCGGGGCCGCAACTGCTGCTGCTCGACGAGCCGACCGCCGGCGTCGATCCGAAAGCGCGTCGCGAATTCTGGAACGAAATCCATGCGCTCGCTGACGAAGGGCTCACCGTGCTGGTCTCGACCCATTACATGGACGAGGCCGAGCGGTGCCACGAGATCGCTTACATCGCCTATGGCGAATTGCTGACCCATGGCACGGTCGATGAGGTGATCGCGCAGGCGGGTTTGTCGACCTACACGGTGAGCGGCGAGGGATTGTCGCGCCTGTCCGACGCGTTGAGCGAGGACAAGGCATTGATGGTCGCGCCGTTCGGCAACAGTCTGCATGTGTCGAGCCGCGATGCGCAAGCGCTGGAGCGCGCCATCGCCGCGCATCGCGGCGAGGGCCGCTGGACCTGGACGCGAGCCGAGCCGTCGCTGGAGGATGTGTTCATCGACCTGATGTCGCGCTCGCGGGACAATTTCAAATGAAGCGGTCCTTCAAATGAAAATGTTCGCGGGCGGCTTCTGGCGGCGGGTCGGCGCCATGGTGCGCAAGGAGTTCCTGCAACTCCGCCGCGACCGCATCACGCTCGCCACCATGGTCACGGTGCCGCTGATGCAGCTTGTGCTGTTCGGCTATGCCATCAACACGACGCCGCGCTATCTGCCGACGGCGGTGCTGCTGCAGGAGCAGAGCGACGTCGGCCGTTCGATCCTCGCCGCCTTGCAGAACACCCGCTATTTCAAGGTGACGCATTTGCCGCGCACGGCGGACGAAATGGACCATCTGCTGGCGGCGGGGCAAGTGTTGTTCGCGGTGGAAATCCCGGCGAATTTCGAGCGCGCCGTGCGCCGCGGCGACCGGCCGGCGTTGCTGGTTGCGGCCGATGCCACCGATCCGGTGGCGGCCGGCTCGGCCATGAGTTCGCTCGGGACCGTGGTGCAGACCGCGCTGCGCAACGACCGGCTGATTCCCGATAGCGGCCAGACGCCGTTCGAGATCCGCTCGCACGCACGCTACAATCCGGCCGCCTCGACGCAGCTCAACATCGTGCCGGGCCTCCTCGGCACGATCCTGACCATGACCATGCTGATCTTTACCGCGCTCTCGGTGACGCGCGAGAGCGAGCGCGGCACCATGGAGAGCCTGCTCGCGATGCCGATCACGCCGATCGAGATCATGCTCGGCAAGATCGCGCCCTATGTGCTGATCGGCATCTTCCAGGCGGCGTTGATCATCGGCGCCGGCGTGCTGTTGTTCGCGGTGCCGATCGTCGGCGATCCGGTTCTGCTCGCGGTGCTGACGACCTTGTTCATCGCCGCCAATCTCGCGACCGGCTATACTTTTTCCACCGTCGCGCAGAACCAGTTGCAGGCGGTGCAGATGGCGATGATGTACTTTTTGCCCAACCTGCTGCTGTCGGGCTTCATGTTCCCCTATGCCGGGATGCCGGTGTGGGCGCAGTGGATTTCGGAAGCATTTCCGCTGACGCATTTCATCCGCATCGTCCGCGCGATCATGCTGAAAGGCTCGACGCTCGACGATCTGCACTACGACACGGCGGCGATGCTGGTGCTAACCCTGGTCGCGATGCTCATCGCCGTGACGCGGTTCCGGCGTACGCTGGATTGAAGCAAGTCCAGGAAAAGCGTGAAGCGGTTTTCCGTCCGGAATTGCGTCAAACCGGAATCAATACCGCTTCAGGATGCCGACGCGTCCATAAAGGCCCGATACACGGTCGCTGTCTCGCGCCACTCCGAGCGCTCCGGACCATTCGAGTTCGAGCCAGTGCAGCGCGGTCACATGCAGCCCGATGCGCCATTGCCGATAATCGTAGGACGAGAAGCCCGTCAGCTCCGGGCCGAGATAGAACGCGTCGAACAGGCGCCAGCCGGCCAGTGCTTGCACGAAAAACTGCCGGCCGGCCGTCGAGACATTGGCATTGAGTGCCGTCATGGTGTCGGGCGTCGGCTGATACCAGATTTCGACTCCGGTATGCAGGCCCACTTGCGTGCCTTTCAGCCGTGCGCCGGGATCGTCGGGAGAGAGGCGCACATCACGGATATCGACCCCTGCGAAGACTTTGACTTCGACCGGTCCGCGAATGAAGCGCCAGCCCGGCAGGATCTGCGCGCCAAGCATGCGGCCGACCACCGGCTGATCGTTCAGCGCGCCGGAGCGATAACGATAGTTGCCGTCGGACAGCAGCGTCTTGAAGGTGAGGCCGTCGTTCTCCAGCCCGTCCGGCGACCAGTAGAAGCCGGCATGGGCGAAGTTGCCGTTGCGCCAGATATCCGCTCCGGAAAACAGCAAAAGCCGGTTGGGGTCGCCGTCAGGATCGGCGGCGGCTGCGGCACTGACGCTACTGGTTGCGCTGGCGATCGCGAGAACGATTGCCGCGCAGACACACGCCCCACGCACGAGAGGCTCCCCAGCCCCTTCCGGCGCACAGCCGGATACAACCGAAAGTAAAGCGGAGCGCGAATTGTGTGTCTACGGGGTGCCGGATACCGTTCGGCGGCGGGCGTGCAGGCTGCGCGGCGTTTCGCCGAATTCCCGGCGCATCATCGCGGTGAAGGCGCTGGGGCTGGCGTAGCCCACGGCCGCCGCGGCATCGGCCACCGATGCGCCGCTTCCAAGCCGCGCCAATCCGTCGACGGCGCGCAGCCGCGCCCGCCATTCTGCGAAGCTGAGACCGGTTTGCGCGCGGAACAGCCGCGCGAGTGTGCGGCGGCTGGCGCCGGCGCGCTCGGCCCAGCCGTCGAGGTCGAGATCGATGTGCGCATGTTCGAGCAGCGCCCGCGCGACCCGCAACGCGCGCTCGTCGTGCGGCATCGGAATGTCGAGCGAGCGGCGATCGAGCCGTTCGAGTTCGGTCAGGATGAGCCGGGCGACAATGCCGCCGCGCTCATCGTCGCGGTAGTCGGCGGGCTCGTCGAGCGCGGCAAGGATCAGTTCGCGCAGCAGGCCGGAGATTTCAACCAGCACCGGCTGCGTCGGCAGCGGACCGCAGAAGGCCGGGTCGATGTAGAGCGTGCGCATCTCGACGCGGCCGCGCATGGTCACCTGATGCGCATGCTCCGGCGGCATCCACAGCGCGCGGGCTGGCGGCAGGATCCAGGCGGCGGAGGGCGTCTCCACCCGCATCACGCCGCTGATGGCGTGCAGCAGTTGGCCGCGCTTGTGGACATGCAGCGGGATCACATGGCCGTCCGCTTCCGAGATCGCCTTCGCCGCCACCGGGCGCGGGGCGTCGTCCATGATCTGACGATAAACGGGAGTGGTATCGGGGTGTGCCATGCGGTCCAGAATCTCGGGTGGCCCGAATGCGATGAAAATCGGCTGAACATCGCGAAAAGGCAAGAGGTATAGTGCCAGCGACTCGCGGGCCCGGAACGGCCTGCGCCCGGATTCAGCCGCCTGGAGCCAAAACCCATGAGCCTGTCAGCGACCGAGACCATTCCGGCTGCCACCGGGGTCAAGCGCCGGCATATCGGCTACCTCAACTGGGCTCATGCGATCGATCACTATGTGCTGCTGATCTATCCGACCGTGGTGATCGGCCTGCAGGACATCTACGGCCGCAGCTACTCCGAACTGATCGCGCTCTCGACCGCGTCGTTCGTCGCTTTCGGCGTGTTCGCGCTGCCGTTCGGCTGGCTCGCCGATCGGGTCAGCCGCCGCGATATCATGATCGCGTTCTATCTCGGTTGCGGCGTGTCGCTCTGCGCCGCGGCGCTGGCGCCGAACCTGATGATGCTGGCGGTGGCGCTGTTCGCGCTCGGCATCTGCGCGGCGATCTATCATCCGGTCGGCATGGCGCTGCTGATCGAGATTTCGCAGGCGCGCGGGCGCACGCTCGCCTTCAACGGGGTATGCGGCAACCTTGGTGTCGCGCTCGCCGCGGGCATCACCGGCGTGCTCGCCTCGACGATCGGCTGGCGTTACGCCTTCGCCATTCCGGGCTTGCTGTGCCTGATCACCGGCGTGGTCTACTGGTTTGCCATTCCCGACGAGCGCGTGCGCGGCCAGAAGCGCAAGGCGACGGCGCAGGTGCCCGTGACCGGCAACAATGCCATCGTCATGTTCGGCCTCTACATCATCATATCGATCTGCGGCGGACTGACGTTCAACACGATCCTGATCGCGCTGCCGAAGATCGTCGACGAACGGCTTGCCGACGGCACTTCGCTCGCCGCCGTCGGCGGCGTCGCGACGCTGGTGTTCCTGTGCGGCGCGCTCGGCCAGTTGGCGGTCGGGCGGGTTGTCGAAAAAATCCTGCCGGCGGTGGTGTTCGTCATCGTCGTTGCGATGCAGGTGATCGGCATCGTCTGGGCTGCATCCACGACCGGAATGATGCTGGTGGCGGGTCTCGCGTTCTGCATGGCCGGCATCTACGGGCAGGTGACGACCGGTGATATCGTCATAGCGCGTTATACGGCCGATGCTTGGCGCGGCCGGGTCTATGCGGTGCGCTACTTCCTGACCTTCATCTCGTCGGGCGTCGCGGTGCAGATCATCGCCTTCCTGCATGCGCGCGGCGGTTTCGATCTGGTGCTGTGGACCATCGCCGGTGTGACGGGTGTTCTGCTCGCGGCGGTTCTCGGTTTCGCCACGCTGGTGCTGGCGATCGAGGCGCGGCACGGCGCGGCGCAGCCGGCGGAATGAGCGCCGGTTCCTGGACGTGGCGACGGATGGAGTCCACCGACATTGCGTCGGTGTCCGCCATCGCGCGGATCGTGCATCCGTCGTTTCCGGAAGACGATGCGGTGTTCGCGGAGCGCGTCGCACTCTATCCGGCTGGTTGCCGTCTGTTGATCGGTGAGGCGAATGCGCCGCAGGGTTATGTCCTGAGCCATCCGTGGCGCGGCGCACCGCCGAAGCTCAACAGCTTGTTGCGGGCGTTGCCGGCGCCGGACGTCTATTACATCCACGATCTGTCGGTGCTGCCGCAGCAGCGCGGCTCCGGCGCGGCGTCGCAGGTGGTGCGCGATCTGCTGGAGCACGCGCGCGGGGAGGGGTTTACCCGCGCGGCGCTGGTCGCGGTCAACAACTCGGTACCCTTCTGGTCGCGGTTCGGTTTCGCCATCGCGGACGATCCGACAATGCAGCGCGCGCTCGACAGTTACGGCGACGACGCGCGCTACATGACCGCGCCGCTGGCTTGAAGGTCACGCCGGCGGCGGTATCAGGTCATCGACCGCGAGCGGTATTGTCTGTTCGAGCGCGGCGACGATGCGGCTGCGGTGGCAGGCATTCGGGTTGCGGCAATAGCACAGCAGAGCAAGCAGGGGCTTGCGCGCTTTGACCAGACCGGCGAGCTCGCCGAGCGACTCCTGCGCCGCCTTGGTCTGCAGATGCCGGTCGTAGATGCGGAACAGCGCGTCGATGTTGCCGGCCCGTGCGGCTTCGCGGCCTGCTTCCGGCGTGCCGAGCGGCTGCAGGTGCAGATAGCCGATCCCGGCTTCGTCGAGCCCCGCCGCCAGTTGCTTCTTGGAAAAACCCGGCCGGCGTGACGCCGCGACCGCGCGCACATCGACCACCAGCTTGACGCCGGCGCGTGTCAGTTCGCCGATCACCGCGCCCGGCAGCGCCTTCTCGTAGCCGATGGTGCACAGCGCGGCGCGCTTGCCCGTGGGGCGGGTGGCGCGCTTGGAGGCGGCGGCCTTCGAGGTTTTGCGGCCTTTGCGCGCCGGTGCTTTTGCTTTTGTTGTGGCCTTGCGCGCTCGTGTCGCCATCTCACACCCGTTCGATCAGGGCTATGGCAGCGGCCGGCGCGCGCACCTTGCCCTCGTGGATGACGTAGAGAAATACATCGCGCGGCGCGGCCGGTATCTTCGCCTTTGGTTCGACGCGCGGCAGGTCGGCGGGCGCGCCGCCCTTGGCCCAGGTGGTCGCGCGCTTGGCCCAGGCATCGAGCGCCTTCGGCTCGTAGCCGGTCTTGATGTCGTCCTTGCCTTTCTGCAGCCGCGCATAAACGAAATCGGCGGTGAGGTCGGCGATGGCCGGATAGGTGGCGTGTTCGGAGAACACGACGGGAATGCCGCGCTCGCGCAGCAGCGCGAGAAATGCCGGCGTGCAGAAGCTGTCGTGCCGGACTTCCACCACATGGCGCAGCGCAAGGCCATCGGCTTTCTTCGGCAGCAGATCGAGAAAGCCGCCGAAGTCGGCCTCGTCGAATTTCTTGGTCGGCGCGAACTGCCAGAGCAGAGGGCCGAGCTTCTTGCCGAGTTCGGAGATTCCGGACTCGATGAAGCGTTTGATGGAATCGCCCGCGCCGCTCAACTCGCGCCGGTTGACCGCGTAACGCGGTCCCTTGAGCGCGAACACGAAACCGTCCGGCACCTCGCTCGCCCATTTGGCATAGGTCGCGGGCTTCATGGTGGAGTAGAACGTGCCGTTGACCTCGATCGACGTCAGCCGTTCGGCCGCGTAACGCAGCTCCTGCGCATGCGGGAGGCCCTTCGGGTAAAACACGCCGCGCCACGGCTCGAAGGTCCAGCCGCCGATGCCGCAATAGATCCGCCCGGATTTCCCCGCTTTGTCGGCTGCTTTCCCTGTCATAACCCCGTCACATGCTCCGGCTATTCCTCGCGCAAGTGGCGAGGACAGAGGAAGCCTATCCCGTCTTCGCCGACGCGGCCACGGAAACCAAATGGGTGACGCCGGATGTAAGCGCGCCCGCTTGACCGTGGTCGTTTTCATTTTTCCGTCCGGCAATCGTTAACACATCGCCGGGCGGATGAGCCGGTGTTGGCTGGCACTTTTCTTGCTGTGTGATGTCCGTTGGTCGTGGGGGCGACCTACCGCGGAGATTATCAGCGATGAGTATCAACGGCGTCGCGTCGGGCCAAAACCCTTATCGTTGGCCGTCTTTTCAATCTGCCGACACCGACGGCGACAATTCCCTGAGCCTCGCCGAGTTCGGCGCGGCCGGGCAAAATGTGCCGGGCGGCTTGTCCAGCCTGGACAATTCTTCCCTCCAGAACCTGTTCTCTGCCATCGATGCGGACGGCGATGGCAAGATTTCCAGAACCGAGGCCACGACGGCTTTCGACAAACTGTCGAACGCCATGCAATCCCAGCTTCTCGGTGTGCAGGAACAGTCCGGTGCGTCCTCGCCGGGTCAGATGTTCGCCAGTGCCGATACCGACGGCAGCGGCGGGTTGAGCTTTGACGAATTCAAAGCGTCGTTCGACAGCAACTTGCCGTCCGGCGCCACGGCGCCGGGCGACGATCAGCTCAAGACGATGTTCGATAAGCTCGACGCCAACGGCGATGGATCGGTGTCGCAGAGCGAGATGAAGGCGGCGCGGCACCATCATCGCGGCCATATGCCGCCGCCGGACGCCGCGAGCAGTACAGCGGCTTCGGATACATCGACGTCGACCTCTCCGGATTCGACGTTGCAGAACGTGGTCAGCGGCTTGTTGCAACAGGCGATGTCCGCCTACGGCCTCGGCCAATCGGCGTCCCCGCAGACCAATCCCGGCGATCTGGTGAACCAGATCATCGACGTGCTGAAGGCGGCGTAACCGGCGCAGAATGCGCCGGCGGTCTCGCTCCAAGAACGGGGTGGGCGTCGCCGGACGGCGCGCCCATCCGGTCCTGCCCGCCGGAGAGCGGGCAGCCCGTTACGCCGCGACCTTCAGCGGTGGCGCGAGGCGGGAGCTGATGCCGATCCGGTTCATCGCGTTCATCAGCGCGATGACGATGGTCAGATCGGCGACTTCCTTCTCGGAGAACTCGGCTTTGACCGCGGCATAATCCGCATCCGGCGCGCCGGTCGTCGCAATATTGGTCAGGCTTTCGGTCCAGGCCAGCGCCGCGCGCTCGCGCGGTGTGAAGAACGGCGCCTCATGCCAGGTGACGACGCTGTTGATCTTGCGCGGGTCGTCGCCGGCCTTGAGCGCATCGCGCCAGTGCAGGTCGACGCAATAGGCGCAGCCGTTGATCTGCGACACCCGCAGGAACACCAGGTCGATCAGCGCGCGGTCGAGGCCCGATTTATGGATGTAATCGTAGAGCGGACCGAACGCCTTGTAGCCGTCCGGAGCGACGTCCTTGAGGCTGTAACGCTGCGACATGGGTTTACTCCTTGCCAAATATGCATCGATTAAATACGGATATATAATATCCGAGTTTAAGCCGGAGTGGTCAAGATGCGGTTGTCGGAAGGTGTGGAGTGGGCGGTGCATTGCTGCACTGTGCTGGCTGCATTGCCGCCGGAACGCACGCTCGGCGCGGGCGCGCTGGCTGAGTTCTTCGAGGTGCCGAAGGCTTATCTCGCCAAGCACCTGCAGGCGCTGTCGCAGCATGGCGTGGTCGATGCCGTGCCGGGACGCAACGGCGGTTACCGGCTGGCGCGTGCGACGGGGAAGATCACGCTGCGCGACATCGTGACGGCGATCGAAGGGCCGGGGCCTTGTTTCCGCTGTCAGGAAATCCGCCGGCGCGGTCCGAGCGGCCAGCCGAAGCGCTGCTACACGGCGCCGTGCGGCATCGCGCGCGCCATGTGGGCGGCGGAGAAGGTCTATCTCGATGCGCTGGCCAAAACGACGCTGGCGAAGCTGATCGTCGAAGCAGCGCATGAGGTCTCGCGTGAGCAGCAGGCGGCGATGGCGCGCTGGCTGGAGCGGGCCGCCTAGACCGCGCTATAAGGTTCTGGCCGACGCCGGCGTGTGACAGGAAACTGAATGGTGAGCACGGAGACAGCCCCCCGACAGGATCGCGCCACTTCGCTGTTTCGTGCCTTGCTGCGAATGCCCTCGGTGCTGGCGCTCCTGATCGCCAACCTGCTGCCGCTTTACGGCGTGGTTGCGCTCGGTTGGGATCTCATCAGTCTGATCATGGTCTACTGGCTCGAGACCGGCATCATCGGCTTCTTCGCGATCCTCAATATCGCGCTGGTGACCGGTCCGATGGCGTTGCTGCTGGTGCCGTTCTTCATCGTGCATTTCGGCGGCTTCATGGCCGGCCATCTGATCTTCCTGATCATGCTGTTCGGCGCTGAGCAGGTCGCAGGATTTTCCGGCATCCCCGGCTTCGTGCGTGAAACGATCGCCAGCAAGGGGTTATGGTTTGCGGTCGCCGGACTGTTCGTCAGCCACGCGATTGCTTTCGTCGTCTATGTGCTGGTCCCGTGGCTGAAGGCGGTGTGGCGCGGCACGTTGAACACGCGCGACGTCGAGACCGGACCAATCATGATGGCGCCCTATGGGCGCATCATCATCATGCATCTGACCATTATCTTCGGCGCGATCCTGGTGACGACATTCAATAATCGGCTTGCGCTGCTGGTGCTGCTGATCGTGCTGAAGACGGCGGCCGACCTGTGGGGCTTGCTGCGTCGTCCGGCTCCGGCCGCGACGGTGGTGGTTCACTAATCTCTCAAAAGCAAAAAGGCCCGGATCGCTCCGGGCCTTTTCGTTTCGCATTGTGCGGAGGACTTAGAAATCCATTCCGCCCATGCCGCCACCCGGCATCGCCGGAGCGGCCGCGCCACCCTTCTTCGGCAGCTCGGCCACCATCGCTTCGGTGGTGATGAGCAGGCCGGCGACGGACGCCGCGTTCTGGATCGCCGAACGGACCACCTTGGTCGGGTCGATGATGCCCTTGGAGACCATGTTCACATACTCGCCCGACTGCGCGTCGAAGCCGTAGGAGTACTGGTCCTTCTCGAGGATCTTGCCGACGATGACCGAACCGTCCTCACCAGCGTTGCTGGCGATCTGGCGGCACGGAGCCTGGATCGCGCGACGCACGATCTCGACGCCGGTCTTCTGGTCGTCGTTCTGGGTGCGAACCTTCTTGAGGGACTCGGACGCGCGCAGCAGCGCGACGCCGCCGCCCGGAACGATGCCTTCTTCCACCGCGGCGCGGGTCGCGTGCATCGCGTCGTCGACGCGATCCTTGCGCTCCTTCACCTCGAT
>JAHBZF010000065.1 GCA_019635575.1 Pseudolabrys sp.
AGCCGGCGCTGCAGCGGCTGGGTGAGCACGCGGGTGAGCTTGACACCGGCACCGTCCGAAGTCGGATGGCCGGTCACGAGCCGCTCCACCGTGCGTTCACGCTGCACGGTCGCGGAGGGGATGCGGGGCTTGAGGGTCGTGCTCATCTGCGTGCTCCTCTGTCCGGGGTCGGGGGGGGTGTGGGGCGGGTGGGCCCGCCCTCGTCGTTCAGGCGGGCCTCGCTACGCCGGCGGCGGTCGCGAGGCTCGTGCCGCAAGGGCTCAGGCGAGCGCGGCGGCGATGTCCGCCGCGGCCTCGGCGAAGCCCTGCTTCGTGGCCTCTTCACCCATGTTCAGGCCTTCGGCGTAGATGAAATGCACGTCGGTGATGCCGAGAAAACCGAGCAGGGTCTTCAGGTAAGGCGTCTGGGTGTCGGCCGCGGTGCCGCGGTAGCGCCCACCGCGCGCAAAGGTGACATAAGCCTTCTTGCCCTTGAGCAGGCCCTCGGGACCGTTCTCGGTGTAGCGGAAGGTGACGCCGGCGCGAGCGATCGCGTCGATCCAGTTCTTGAGCTGGGTGGAGATGCCGAAGTTGTACATCGGCACGCCCAGCACCAGCACATCGGCCGCCTGTACCTCGGCGACCAGCGCGTCGCTCTGCGCCACGCGCACCACCTGCTCGGGGCTGCGCTGCTCGGCCGGGGTGAACAGGGCGCCGAGCGCGGCCTCGTCGATCGCCGGCGCAGGGTCGCGGGCGAGGTCGCGCACCAACACACGGGCGGCCGGCTCAGCGGCGACCAGGCGGGCGACAACTTCGCTGGCGAGGCGGGTGGAGTTACCGGCTTGGGAACGGGCGCTACCGTTGATCTGCAGGATGTTCATGTGCTTGTCCTCTGGCTTGGGGATGGGATGGATTGCAGTGTATTGGATGCCGGGGATTGCATTAAGCCCGTTCTACGCACATGATTGTTCCCCATATGGAACAAATCGACCCCAACGACCTGCTCGTCTTCGCCCGCGTGGTGGCCGAGGGCAGCCTGACCGCCGCGGCCGACAAGCTCGGCCTGCCCAAGTCCACCGTCTCGCGTCGGCTGTCGCGGCTGGAGGAGCAGCTCGGCGAGCGCCTGCTGCTGCGCACCACCCGTCGTCTCAACATCACCGAGTTCGGCGCCGCCCTGCTCGACCACGCACGCCAGCTCGAGAGCGAGGTCGAGGCGGTCGCGGCGCTCGCCGAGAGCCGCCAGGCGCGCCCGAGCGGGCGGCTGCGGGTGTCGATGCCGAGCGACTTCGCCAACCTGCTGCTCACCGACATGCTCGCCGCCTTCGCCGCGCTGCATCCCGCGGTGACGCTGGAGCTCGACCTGTCGCCACGCCGGGTGGACCTGCTCGGCGAGAACTTCGACCTCGCGATCCGCCTCGGCGACCTGCCGGACGACGCGCTGCTCGCCGCGCGCCGGCTGGCGGTGTTTCCCTGGGGGCTGTATGCCGCACCCGCCTATCTCGCCGAGCACGGCGAGCCGCAGGCGCCGGACGATCTCCACCGCCATCGCGCGCTGCGCCTGCTCGCGCGCACCGGCGACGCGATCCGCTGGACCCTGCTGTGCGGCGATCAGCGCTGGGAAGGCGTGCCGCCGGGCTCGATCACGGCGAACTCCCCCGAGCTGCTGATCCGCTTCGCCTGCGCGGCTGCGGGCATCACCACCGTGCCCGAGTATTTCGCCGCGCCCCACGTGCAGCGCGGCGAGCTGCGCCGGGTGCTGCCCGACTGGCGTCCGCCCTCGATCGCCGCCTGGGCGGTGTTCCCGGGCCGGCGGCTGATGCCGGCGAAGACGCGGGCTTTCCTGGACATGCTGCAGGCGGCGCTGGGCGGCGATCAGCGCGGGTGAGAGGGACCCGGGCTTGCACAGCCTCGCGAAGCGGGCTTGCCTCGCTCCCACGGAATGCACGGCGGCCCCCGACCTCCGCCGCCCACGGGGAACACCGCAAGCATGCACGGGTCCGAGAGCGCGGACGCCGCTCGCCTGCTCGCCTACAATGGCGCCCTTTCCCGGAAGATCGAATACGATGACCCTGCTACACCGCATCCTGAACCTGCCCGCGCGGGTGCTCTACCTCGCCCTGTTCCTGGTCGCCACCGGGCTGCTCGGCTTCGGCCTCTACCTGCAGCACGGCCTGGGCCTGGAGCCCTGCCCGATGTGCATCATGCAGCGCTACGCCTTCGCGACCGCCGCGCTGATCGCGCTGATCGCCGGCCTGCATGCACCTGGACGCGGCGGTGAGCGCATCTACGCGGTGCTGATCGGAGCGGCCGCGCTCACCGGCGGCATGATCGCCGCGCGTCAGAGCTGGATGCAGCTCAACCCGCCGCTGATCCCGGAGTGCGGCCCGGGGCTGGAGTTCATGCTCGAGAGCTTCCCGCTCGCGCAGGCCCTGCCGATGATCTTCCGCGGCGCGGGAGACTGCACCGTGATCGAATGGACTTTCCTCGGTCTGTCGATCGCGAACTGGTCGCTGGTGAGCTTCAGCGCGACCGTGCTGTTCGCCGGCTGGATACTGCTGCGGCGGAGCTGAACACTCAGCTGCAGCTCGCGGGTCCGTCCTTCACGCCCAGTTTGTGCAGGATGTTGACCAGCGGACAGATGCCGGTGAAGGCGCTCTGGAAGAGGTTGAGGCCGACGAAGCCGGTCACCCACAGGAAGTGCTTGCTGACGAAGAGCGGCGAGGCCTCGACGCCGAAGGCCAGCGAGGCCAGGACGAAGGCGCCGGCGAAGGCGCGCACGTATTCATTGGTGGTCATGCGGGATTCTCCTCGGGGTTCTCGAAGCTTGCGATGCGGCCGCGCATGGCCGCGTAGTAGAGCACCGGGATCACCACCAGGGTGAGCACGGTGGACACGAAGATGCCGAAGATCAGGCTGATCGCCAGCCCGTTGAAGATCGGGTCGTCGAGGATGAACACCGCGCCGATCATCGCCGCCAGCGCGGTGAGCGCGATCGGCTTGGCGCGCACCGCGGCGGCGCGGATCAGCGCCTCGCCGAATTCCATCCCCGGCTTGCCATCCACCCCTCGCACCTGCTGATTGACGAAATCCACGAGCAAGATCGAATTGCGCACGATGATGCCGGCAAGCGCGATGAAGCCGATCATGGATGTTGCCGTGAACGGCGCATGAAACAACCAGTGGCCGAGCATGATACCGATGAAGGTAAGCGGGATCGGCGTCAGGATCACGAGCGGCAGCTTGAACGACTTGAACTGTGCGACCACCAGAAAATAAATCCCGAGAATGGCGATCATGAAGGCCGCGCCCATGTCGCGGAACGTAACCCACGTCACCTCCCATTCGCCGTCCCAGAGCAGCACGGGATGAGATTCGTCTGCGGGCTGGCCGTGTAACGCGATCCGCGGCTTCGGCAGTTTGCCCCAGTCGGTCTTGTCGATCGCGTGAGAAACCGCGAGCATGCCGTAAATCGGCGCTTCGAACGCGCCCGCGAGTTCCGCCGTTACCATCTCCGCGGGGCGTCCGTTGTGGCGGAAGATCGGATAGGAGGCGCGGTCTTCGGAAATCGAGACGACATCGCCGAGCTCGACCACGGAGCGATTATTCGCAAGCGCGTTCGCGGCAATCGGAGTCGCGAGAATGCGCTCGTCCAGTACGCGCTGGCTCTTGGAAAGCGCGATCCGGATCGGGATCGGCTGACGGCCTTTGCCGCGATGCGAGTAGCCGACGGTCGTCGTGCCCGCGATGATGCGTATGGTGTCGTAGACGCTGTCCTGCTCGACCCGATAGAACTCGAGCTTGTCCTGATCGATTCGAACGCGCATGCGTAGCGGCGGCGAGCGGAAGCTGTCCTCGACGTCGACGATAAAGGGAACGCTCTCGAAGATTTCGCGCAGCTTCGTTGCGACGGCGCGTCTGGTTTCCGGATCGGGGCCGTAGATTTCCGCAAGCAGGGTGCCGAGCACGGGCGGTCCCGGCGGCGGTTCGACCACTTTCACGATCGTGCCTTCGGGCAAGGTGACGGCTTTCAGCCGGTTGCGAAGCTCGAGTGCGATTTCGTGACTCGAGCGATTGCGGTCGTTTTTGTGAACGAGGTTGACCGCGATATCGCCCTGATAGGGCTGCGAGCGGAGATAATAGTGCCGCACCAGCCCGTTGAAATTGAACGGCGAGGCGGTGCCGGCATAGGTCTGGAAGGAGGCAATCTCCTTCACCGGGGCAAGGCGCTCGACCATGCTTTGCAGGATGCGGTTGGTGTCTTCGGCGGAGGCGCCCTTCGGAAGATCGACCACGACCGAGAGTTCGGTCTTGTCGTCGAAGGGCAGGAGCTTCACGGTCACGCTTTGCGTGTAGAGCAAGCCGAGCGAAGCGAGTGTGACGGCGCCGACCGAGCCGAGAAAAATCCAGGAACGCTGCCTGGTTCGCAGGATCGGTTCGGCGACGGCGACATAGAGCTTTCCGAGCCAGCCGCCGCTGCCCGCATCGTGACCGTGTGAATGCGCGGGCGCTTTGCCGACGAGTTTCAGCATCAGCCAGGGCGTCAGCATCACGGCGACGAAGAACGAGAACAGCATCGCCGCCGAGGCGTTCGCGGGGATCGGGCTCATATAGGGCCCCATCATGCCACTGACGAACAGCATCGGCAGCAGTGCCGCGACCACGGTCAGCGTCGCAACGATAGTCGGATTGCCGACTTCGGCGACAGCATCGATCGCAGCGGCGGCGCGTGAGCGGCCATCTTTCATCGCCCAGTGACGCGAGATGTTCTCGATGACGACGATCGCGTCGTCCACGAGAATGCCGATGGAAAATATCAGCGCGAAAAGACTGACGCGGTTTAGCGTGTAACCCATGATCCGAGCCGCGAATAGCGTCAGCAGGATCGTCGTCGGGATCACGACGGCAACCACCATGGCCTCGCGCCAGCCGATGGAAAATCCGACGAGAATCACGATGGAGAGGGTCGCAAGGCCGAGGTGAAACAGAAGCTCGTTGGCCTTCTCGTTTGCGGTCTCGCCGTAGTTTCGCGTGACCGTCATGTCTATTTCGGCGGGGAAAATCTTGCCGCGGGTCTGCTCCAGCCGCTCGACGATTTCATGCGCGATCGCGACCGCATTGGTGCCCGGACGTTTGGCAATCGCAAGCGACACGGCGGGCGTGCGATGCAGTCCGGTTTCGCCCTTGCGCACGTTTGTCACGTGGGTATTCGCAGGCGTGGTCCCGAGCGTGATGGTTGCAACATCACGTACATAGATCGGACGGCCATCCTGGGAGGTGAGCAGGAGATTGCCGATTTCGGCCTGCGATTGCAGCGTCTTGCCGGCGACCAGCGCGCGCTGTTCACCGTCCTTCAGAACGAGTCCGCCCTGAAATGAGCGGTTCGCACCGGAAATCTTCGCGGCCAGTTGCTGTAAGGTGATGCCATAGAGCGCGAGCCGCTCGGGGTCCGGTTCGATCCGGATTTCCTCGGGCTGCTCGCCGACAATATAGGTGAGCCCGATATCGGATAGCTTCAGGATCTCGACCTGCAATTCGCGCGCAAGCCGCGTCAGGTCGTTGGCGCTCCATCGCTCGGCCGCTGCAGGGCTTGGCGTCAGGGTCACGACCACGATCGCGACGTCGTCGATGCCGCGTCCAATGATTGTCGGCTCGGGAATGCCGGCCGGAATCCGGCTCATGTTGGCGCGGATTTTTTCGTGAACCCGCAGAATGGCGGCGTCGGCATTGGTGCCGACCACGAAGCGCGCAGTGACTAGCGTGCCATCGTCTTCGGTTTGCGAATAGACGTGTTCGACGCCGTCGATACTCTTGATGATGCTTTCCAGCGGCTCGGTCACGAGTTTGACGGCATCTTCAGCCTTGAGGCCGTTCGCTTCGACGCGGATGTCCACCATGGGCACGGAGATCTGCGGCTCCTCTTCGCGGGGCAGCGTGATCAACGCGATCAGGCCGAGCGCGAAGGCGGCAAGTAGCAGAAGAGGTGTCAGCGGCGAGGCGATCGAGCCGCGCGTAAGGCTGCCGGCAATATCGAGTTTCATGGCATCAATCCGGAACGATCAGGCGATCGCCTTCCTTGAGGCCGGAAAGTACTTCGATGCGCGCGCCTTTCGGCGTTTCCATCTGTTCGCCGAGGATCACGGCAACTGTGACGACATGGCCCGCGGAAACGACCCGGACATAGTCGATACCGTGGATTGTTTCGACGGCCTGCGGCGGAACGAACATCGCGGTGCGCTGCGCGACCGGAATCCAGACCAGCGTGCGCTCGTTCACGAAGAAATCGCCGATGCCTTCGACTTCCACGTCCGCGATGACGCGGCCCCCGGAGATTTCCGGATAGACCTTGACGATGCGTCCGGTCTGTCCCTGCGGGGCGACACCGTCTTCCGGTACGGTCACGCCGCGCCGCACGACGCGGACGAGCGTGTCGCGCTTGATCCCGGCGGCGTGGCGTTCCGGCAGAGACAAGCGGAGATAGTATTTTCCGCTGGCGACGCTTGCGATCTCGTCTCCCGACAGAACGACCGACCCCAGCAGCACCTGAACTTTCAGGATGCGCCCGTCGGCGGGAGCAAGCACTTCGCCTTCGTGCGCGCGCTGTTCGACGACGGCTTTTTCGGCTTCGGCGGCGGCGATCTGGTTGGTGATGACGTCGAACTGGGTTCTCGCCTGATCGACGCGTGCCTGGGTCGCGACGCCGCGCTCGAGCAGTTGCAACGCCCGGTCCAGATCGAGTCTTGCGTTCTTCAATTGCGACGCCAGTGCATCGACCTTGGCCTTCGCGGCTCTGCGTCTCGAGCGCGAGCTTGTCGTCGCCGATAATCGCGATGACCTGTCCTTCCTTCACCGGATCGCCTTCGTTGACGACGATCTCGCGGACTGAGCCGCCGATTCTCGCGCGGGCCGGAACGACGCGGGTGCTTTCGACCTGGCCGAAAACGGCTTTCATCTCCGGTACCGTCACGCGCGTGACCGTGAATTCGGCGGCTCGCGCTGCCGGCGCGCCGGTCAGGACAAGAAGGGCGATGATGAAGGCGGATCGTGACATGGCTTTTTCTTCTTAAGGCCGCGACATGCGAGCACTCGCATGTCGCGGCGGTTCGACGACGTCGTTGGATCAGGAAAATGCGACCCCGCACTTCAGGCCGAAGCGCTTGAAGACGATTGCGGCCGGGCAGAAGCCGGTGATCGATGCCTGCATGAGATTCGCGCCCACGAATGCGGTCAGCCAGTACCAGTAAGGCGAGAAGTAATAGGCGAGGCCGAGCGAGAGGAGAACGACGAAGCCTGCGAACATCATTACTGCGCGATCGACGGTCATTTTTTTCTCCTTGCGGGGTTGGGTGGAAAACGGACTTAAGGGGTAGCGGTGGGGACGGCCGCTTTGGTTCGTGCGGCGCGCCAGACAAGCGGTACGAGCACGAAGGCGACGGCCGGGAAGATGAGCCAGTTGATCGTTTGCCATCCGCTGGCGTGGAGCAGGCTGCCGGAGAAAAAGGAAGCGGCGGCAACGACACCGAAGACGATGAAGTCGTTTGCGCCCTGCGCCTTGCCGCGCTCTGCGGGCGTGTGGCAGTCGGCGATCATCACGGTCGCGCCGATGAAGCCGAAGTTCCAGCCGATGCCGAGCAGGATCAGCGAAACCCAGAACTGCATCAGTCCGAACCCGGAAAGCGCCACCGCGCCGGAAACAGCGATCAGTAAAAGTCCAGTCGCGGTGACACGCTCCTTGCCGAACCAGGTAATGAGATAGCCGGTGAAGAAGCTTGGCCCGAACATGGCGAGCACATGCCATTGGATGCCGAGTGCAGCGTGTTCGACGGAGTGACCATGACCGACCATGGCGAGGGGGGCGGCCGTCATGATGAAAGTCATAAGACCGTAAGAGATAACACCCGCCGTCACCGATAGAATGTAGCGGCGATCGCGCAAGATCTGCCCGAGAGTCCTGCCGGGATTTTCCTTCGAGGCCTCGGAGGGCGCAGCCTTCGGCGCACGGAGTTGCAAGATTATCGGGATCGCGAGGAGTGCGAGAAATGCCTGACTCAGAAAGCTGCCGGCGAAATTCGTCGATGGAATTGCATTTCTCATCCAGATCACGAGTTGCGGGCCGATGACGGCGGCGGCGAGCCCGCCGACCATGATCCACGAAATCGCACGTGCGCGCGTCGTGCCGGTCGTCAGATCAGTCGCGGCGAAACGATAGCTCTGCACGTAGGCGCCGTAGAAGCCCGCGATAAAAGTGCCGAGACAGAACAGCACGAAGGACGTGACCGAAATGCCGAAGGCAGCCACGAGTCCGGAGGCTATGCCGAAGGATGCGCCGAGCAGATAGCCGTTGCGGCGTCCGAACCGGCGCATGATCATCGCGGCTGGCAAGGTGCCGAGCGCAAGCCCGAGATTATAGAGACTGACGGGGAGGGTCGCGAGCGCGGGCGCCGAGGCGAGCGACTGACCGACCAGCCCGCCGAGCGAGACGATGATCGGCGGACTTGCCGCACCGAGCGCCTGTGCTGCCGTGAGTACGGCTACGTTCCTGCGGGCGAGCGAGTTCAGTTCGGCTGCGTTGTCGCTCATTTACTTTTTCCGTTTCGTCCTGGTGCCTGGCGTTCTGCAACAGGACGCATAGAGGGTTTTCATCATCTCGACAGCCGTTTTGTCGGTGATCCGGTACCACACGGTCTGCCCGTCGCGTTCGCCGGCGATGATGCCCTCGCGCCGGAGCAAGGCGAGATGCTGGGAAGCCGTCGGGCTGCGAACCCAAGCGCTTGCGCGAGCTGACCCACGGATTTCCTGCCTTCGAGCAACTCGCAGACGATCAGCAGCCGATGCCGGTTCGACAAGGCTTTAAGCAGCGCGTTGCTCCTGCGGGAGGCCGCACGAAAAACTTTCGGGTCGATGGGGTCTTCAATATTCATCCTTGCGAATATATGAAAATATGAATATATAAGTCAAGAGACGGAGACAGCGGCGGCTTGCCGCCGCTCCAGCAACGAAAGGCGCAGGAATGCCCGGCCACGATCCCCTTATCGTTTGTCCGCATTGTTCGGCAATCAACCGTATCCCCGCCCACCGCGCCGCGAAGGCCGCGAATTGCGGGACCTGCAAGAAGCCGCTGTTCGTCGCGGCACCGCTCGACGTCGATCGGGCATCGCTCGCGCGCCAGATCGAGAAGAGTTCGATTCCGGTTCTGGTCGATGTCTGGGCGCCGTGGTGCGGTCCGTGCCGGATGATGGGGCCGGAATTCGCCGAGGCCGCCCGCGTGCTGGAGCCGGACGTGCGGCTCTTGAAGTTGAACTCGCAGGACGAGCCGGAAGCCGCGCGGCAGTTCGGCATTCAGGGCATTCCGACCATGCTCCTGTTCGTCAACGGCCGCGAGGCGGCGCGCATTTCCGGCGCGATGCGCGCGGCGCAGATCGTTTCCTGGGCTCGCGGACACGCCGCCGCCGGATCGCAATGAAGTCACGAAAAGCATAAGCAACGAGGAGGAAGCAAATGATAAGAAGGCGTGAATTTCTTATAGGTGCCGCGGCGTTGGGAGCCGCGGGAAGCGTGAGTGCGACCCATGCCGTGGCGCAGGAGTCCGCGGCGCGCGCCCGCATCGTCATCGCCGGCGCGGGTGCCGCGGGGCTTGCACTGGCGTCGCGGCTGCGGCGGCAAATGCCGAACGCGACCATCACGCTGATCGATGCCAAGAAGGCGCATCATTTCCAGCCGGGTTTCACGCTGGTCGCCGCCGGCTTGTGGCAACCCGCCGACGTGACCGAGCGGAACGCGGATTACGTGCCGCGCGGCGTGGAATGGATCGAGCAGGCCGTGGCCGAATTCGATCCGGAAGCCAAGACGGTCGTGACCGACAAGGGGCAGCGTATTTCCTACGATTTCCTCTTCGTCGCGACCGGCCTGATGCTCGACTATAAGGCGATCGCGGGCATGGATGTCTCGCTGATCGGCAAGGACGGCATTGCCTCGATCTATGCCGGCCCGGCGCAGGCGGCGGCCTCCGGCGCGGCGCTCGATCGCTTCATCGAATCCGGCGGGGTCGGCCTGTTCGGCCGCCCGGCCGGCGAGATGAAATGCGCCGGTGCGCCGCTCAAGGTCGCCTTTATCGCCGACGACAAGGCGCGACGCAAAAATCGCCGCGGCGCGGTGAAGCTGACCTACAACGCGCACAATCCGGCGCTGTTCGCGGTCCCTCCGGTCCATGACAAGGTCAAGGCGCTGTTTGCCGAGCGCGACATCGCGGCGAACTACAATCATGTCCTGAAGTCGATCGATCCCGGTGCGAAGCGCGCGACCTATGCGACGCCCAAGGGCGACGTGACGCTCGGTTACGACTTCATCCATGTCGTGCCGCCGATGCGCGCACCCGACGCCGTGCGCAACAGCCCGCTGCCATGGCGCATCGGCGCGCTGGCGGCCGACGGCTGGATCGAAGCGGACAAGGCGACCTTGCGTCATCCGCGCTACCCCGAAGTATTCGCGGTCGGCGATATCGCCGGGGTGCCGCGCGGCAAAACCGCCGCGAGCGTCAAATGGCAGGTGCCGGTGGTGGTCGACAATCTGGTTGCGGAAACCGCAGGGCGTGCCGAGCGCAAGAGCTATAACGGGTACACGTCCTGTCCGATGGTCACCGCGATCGGCAAGGCCATGCTGATCGAGTTCGATTACGACGGCAAATTGATCCCGTCCTTTCCCTTCATCCCGCCGCTCGAGGAACGCTGGGTGTCGTGGCTGATCGAGGAAAAGGGGCTCAAGGGAGCCTACCGTGCCGTGCTGCGCGGCCGGGCGTGACATAGGGAGGATATGATGAGCGACTTCGATCCGACTTCGCTGTTTTACATTCTGTACGAAAGTATGGGCGTCTGGCTCTGGTTCCTGCTCGGGCTTGCTGCGGTTCTGCTCTTCGGCATGATCGTGAGCGCGCGCAGGCTCATGCGGGTCGGCGGCTCGCTGAAGCGGCCGCTATTTGCCGCGCTGGCGGTTTCCGTCGTCGTGGCGCTGTTGTTGAGCTTTGCGGTGCCGCTCTGGACGCTGGCTTCGCCCGCGGCGCTTTCGTCGGGGATCGACTATTTGTTTGCGTTTCTGTTTGCCCTGGTACCCGGGGTCATCGTGGGAGCCGTCGCGTTCATGTTCGCCTCCCGGATGTGTTCCGCACGCCATGCAGGAGCTGCATGACCGTTCTTTCGCGGGATGCGCGGCCCTTCGAGCATGATCCCGAAAAGTGAGAAGCGGTTTTCGGAAAAGGTCATGCGGAAACAAAGAGCGAAAGCGGGATCGCGATTCAAGGAAAAGCTCTCCCGCTTTGGTTCAGGGCCGCGCGTCGACGAAAGCGGAGGATATCGGTTCTAGCCTCGGTGCGGTGGGGTTTTGGCGAGCCACTCCCGAACCGAAGCGCTGTGCTCGCCGAGCGCCGGGATATGGGTCGCGTTTCCTCGCGTTGCGGTCGAGAAGATTGCGGGCTGCTCGGGGACATCGACCTCGCCCGCGCCGAAGGTAGCGTTGCGAAACAGGCCGCGCGTCTTTGCGTGTTCGGAATCCACGGCCGCGCCGACGTTGTCGATCGGTGCGACCGGAACGCCCGCCGCGGACAGGGCGGCAACCGTTTCATGCGTCGTGCGGGCACGCGACCACTGCTCGAACGCCTCGCGCAGCACGGCTTCGTTTTGGGTCCGTTCGCTGTCCGACGAAAATCGCGGATCGTCGAGCAGGTCGCGGCGGCCGATGGTGTTGCAGAACTGTTCGAACAGCTTTTCGTTGAGCACGGCGACGACGACGTGGCCGTCGCCGGTCCGGAACGCGCCGAACGGCGCGGACAGCGGATGGCGGTTGCCGACCCGGTGCGGCACCTTCCCCGTCGCGATGTAGCGGCAGGTTGCGGTCGGCATCATCGAAAGGAGCGAGTCGAACATCGCCAGATCGATGTGGCATCCTTCGCCGCTGCGCTCGCGCTGGTGGAGGGCGGCAAGGATCGCCCAGGAGGCGAACAGGCCGGCGGTGAGATCGCCGAAGGCTTCGCCGATCATGGTCGGGGCTCCATCCGGCTCGCCGGTGATGGTCATGAGGCCCGTCATGGCCTGTACGATCAGGTCGTAGGCCGGGCGTTCGCGCAAGGGTCCATTCTGGCCGAAGCCGGAAATGCTGGCATAGACGAGGCGGGGGTTGCGCTCCCGCAGCGCCGCGGCGCCGATCCCGAGCTTGTCGGCGACGCCGGGGCGGAAGTTTTCGACCACGATGTCGGCGTGGTCGGCGAGCCGGCGCGCGAAGTCGAGATCTTCCGGCTTCTTCAGATCGAGTACCACGCTTTCCTTGCCGCGATTGGCGAAGGCGAAGAGCACGCTGTCTTTTTCCCGGAAAGGGCCGATATGACGATAGTCGTCGCCCGCGGGCGGCTCGATCTTGATCACGCGCGCGCCGAGATCGGCGAGGAGCGCGGTCGAGAAGGGGCCCGCCAGCACGCGCGTGAAATCGACGACGACGAGGTCGTGTAACGCGCCGCGGCCGCTGGATTGGCTCATGCTGGTACTCTCACTTTGTCACGGGGCTGGATCGCTCGAGTCTGGTCCAACTTGCGTTGAACCAGACTCGTCGCTTGTCTGTTTGATTGCGCATGCGCTACGGGCCGAACTCGAGCGATCATGCTCTAGCGCAGCAGCACGCCCGGCAGCCAGGTCGCGAGTTCCGGGAAGCGCCAGAGCACCGACAGGCCGATCAGCTGCAGGACGATGAACGGCACGGCACCCGACCAGATCTCGGTGGTCTTGATCGAGGCGGGCGCGAGCCCGCGCATATAGAAGAGCGTGTAGCCGAACGGCGGCGTCAGGAAGCTCGTCTGCAGGTTCACGCCGACCATGACACCGAGCCAGATCGGATCGACGCCGAGCAGGATCAGCGGTCCGCCGCAGATCGGCAGCATGATCAGGATGATCTCGAAGGTGTCGAGGAAGAAGCCGAGGATGAACATCACCAGCATGACGATGAACATGGCGCCGAATACGCCGCCCGGCATGTCCTGGAGCGCCTGCTCGACCATGTGCTCGCCGCCGAGACCGCGGAAGGTGAGCGCGAACAGCGAAGCGGCCAGCACGATCGCGAAAATCATCGCGGTGGTGATGACGGTGTTGCGGCCGGCTTCCATGGCGCTGCTCCAGGTCAGCTTGCGCTTGAGCAAAGCGAGGAAGGCCGCGCCGACCACGCCGATGGAAGCGGATTCCGTCGGCGTCGCGATGCCGGTGATGATCGAGCCGAGCACCGCGATGATCAGGAGCAGGGGCGGCACCAGCGCGACCAGAACCTCACGCCAGAGATTCTTCCGCTCTTCGTCCGACATAACCAGCCCGGGGCAGGACTCCGGATGGATGATCGATTTGCCAAAGACATAGGTCAGATAAAGCCCGACCAGCACAAAGCCGGGGATCATCGCGCCGGCGAAGAGATCGCCCGCCGACAGCGTCGCGGCGGCGAAATTTCCCATCTTCATCTGGGCGGTCTGGTTCACGCCGGAGAGAATGTCGGCGGTGAAGATCAGAACGGTCGAAGGCGGAATGATTTGCGCGAGCGTCGAGGAGGCGCAGATGACGCCGGTCGCCAGTTTCGGCTGGTAGCCCGCGCGCAGCATGGCGGGAAGCGCGATCAGCGTCATCGCCGCGACGGTGGCGCCGACGACTCCGGTGGCGGCGGCGAGCAGCGCGCCGACGATGATCACCGAATAGGCCAGTCCGCCGCGGAGCGAGCCGAACATCTTGCCCATGGTCGTCAGCAGCGCCTCGGCGATACCGGAGCGCTCCAGAATATTCCCCATCAGCACGAACAGCGGCACCGCGACCAGCGTTTCATTGGTCATTACCGCGAAATAGCGCAGCGGCAGATTGAGCAGGGTGGTGTAGTCGAAGACGCCGAAGGAATGGCCGATAAAGGCGAAGACGAGCGACAGTCCCGCAAGCGAGAAGGCGATCGGCAAGCCGGTCAGTAGCGCCGCCAAGGTCGAAAGAAAGAAAACGATCGAGATAATGTCGCCGGTATTCAGCATTGCAATAGCCCCGCTCAGTTCTTCGCTTCGGCGGCGTCGCCGGTGGGTAATGCGTAAGGCGGAGTGTTCGCGGCGTCCTTGTCGCCCGAAAGCGCGAGAATGCCCCGCGCGATGACGGCCAGACACTGCAAGATCATGAGCGCGCAGAAGACCAGCAGCAGGGAGCGGAACAGATACACCCCCGGCAAGCCGTTCGGCTGGCTCGAGCCTTCCAGAATTTTCCAGGAATCCAGGACGAAGGGCCAGGTCAGGAAAGCGAGCACGACCAGCCAAGGCAGGGTGAAGAAGACCGCGCCCAGGATCTCGACGATGGCGCGCGTCTTCAAGGACCACTTGTTATAGAGAATATCGACGCGCACATGCGCGTTTACCAGCATCGCGAAACTCGCGGCGGTCAGGAATACGACCGCGTGAATCCAGACGTAAAGCTCCTGCATCCAGGTGAAGCTGATCAGGAATACGTAGCGCAGCACCACGACCACGGCGCAGACGATCGCAATGGCCCATACCAGGCCGGAAAGGTAGCGCCCCAGCGCTGCATTCAGTTTGTCGATGAACAGCGCGAAGCCGCGGAGTGCATGGGCCATCTTCAATCCCCCAAAAGAAAAAAACCGCCGGCTTTTTTGGAAAGCCGGCGGCCGTATTTGCCGTTATTGCGGGAACTTGTAGGGAAGTTCGCGGGCTTTCGCCATGGCGGTTTCGGTGTATTTCGCGTTCTCGATCGCGCTGTGACGGAACGCGACGTAGGCGGCCGCGATTTTCTTCACCAGCGGATCGTTGTCCTCCAGAAGCTCGGACATGATCTGGCCGGCGGCGTTGCCGGCCGCGATGAGAACGTCCCGCGGCGCTTCGCGAACCTGCACGCCGTTTTTCTCGACGAGGTTCTTCAACGCGATCGGATTGCGGACGATGTATTCCTGCGTCGAGTAGGCGTAGGTGGCCATGCAGGCGACTTCGATGACCTGCTTCAGCTCGGTGGAGAGCTTGTCCCACTTTTCCTTGTTGACGACGCATTCTTCCGCCGAGGAAGGCTCCTGCACGCCGGGCCAGTAGTAGAACTTGGCCGCCTGATGGAAGCCGAGTGCGGCGTCCGACCACGGGCCGATGAACTCGGCGGCGTCGATGGTGCCCGCCTGCAACGCCGGGAAGATTTCTCCGCCGGGAAGCTGCACGACGGCCGCGCCCAGGCGGCGATACAGTTCGCCGGCGAGGCCGGGGCTGCGATAGCGCAGACCCTTGAAGTCTTCGACCGATTTGATCTCGCGCTTGAACCAGCCCATCCACTGGTTGCCGGTGTTGCCGCACAGGAAGCCCTTGAGGCCGAAGCGCGCATAGATTTCATCGTAGAGCGCCTGGCCGCCGGCATGGATCATCCATGCATGGGTTTCGCCAGCCAGCATGCCGAAAGGAAAGTTGCCGAACAGCACGATGCCGGGAGATTTGCCGCGCCAGTACGGCGGCACCGCATGGAACATTTCCGCCGCACCTCTCGATACGGCATCGAACACGCCGGCAGCCGGCGCGAGCTGTCCGGCGGCGTAAACCTTCACCGAGAGCTTGCCTTCGCTCATCTTGGTGATCTTGTCGGCGAGCCAGTTGGCCGAGGTGCCGGGGCCGGGCAGGTTCGGCGGCCAGGCCGTGACCATGCGCCACTCGATCTTGCCTTGCGAGATGGCGGGTGTCGCGAGTGCGGTGGCGGCGGCAGTGCCGGCGGCGGTGGTCTTCAGGAATTTGCGTCTGTTCAGCATCGATGTTCCCCTCATCCAGTTTGTGTTTTCGTCCTTCGGCTTTCCCGAGTTTTTCTTCCTACCCGTCCGGTGCCGGTAGCCTGTCGTTGCCTGCGCCGATACGAGTAGGAGCGTTTCGCTTTTCGATCTGCAAAGCCATCGCCGAAATATCGCAGGCGCCGGCATCGTGAGACAGTTGTTCAAACAGCTCGAAGGCGAGGGCGGTAACGGGAAGGTCAAGATTGTGGGAATCCGCAATCTGACGTCCGGCCTTCAAATCCTTCACGAACGTATGCACGTGACCGCCGGGGATGAAATCCCGCTCGACCATCCGCTGGCCGTGGATTTGCAGGATCCGCGAGTCGGCGAAGCCGCCGCGTAGCGCTTCGCGCACGCGAAGCGGGTCGATCCCTTCGGCGCGGGCGAGCAGCAAGGCTTCGGCGACCGCAGTCATCGCCGTCGATGCGATCATCTGGCTGGTCAGCTTCGCGAACTGGCCCGCCCCGGAATCCCCGACGCGCGTCGGCCGGCCCATCACGGATAAAACGGGCTTTGCCTGTTCGAAATCGGCTTCCGTTGCTCCGGCCATGATCGCAAGCGTGCCGAGGGCAGCACCTTCCGGGCCGCCGGAGACCGGCGCATCGATATGTCGATGTCCCATCGCAGCCAGGCGTTCGGAATGGCTGCGCGCGAAATGCGGCGCGATCGAACTCATGTCGATGAAGCAGGTGCCCTTCGGCGCGGCCGCAGCGGCACCTTGCGCAAAGAACACGCTCTCGACGACGGGGGCATTTTCGAGGATGGCGATGACGAGTTCTGCGTTGCGCACGGCTTCCGCCGGCGTATCGGCGATTGCTGCGCCGTCCGCAGCCAAGGCTTCCGCCTTTGCCTTCGTTCTGTTCCACGCCGTGACGGCGTGGCCGGATTGAAGGAGGCGGCGCGCCATGGGCGCGCCCATGAGGCCGGTACCGAGAAATGCGATCTTCACCGTAGACCTGCTTATATTAGCTTGTATATATAAGTATGCGACGGCCGATGGAGTCAAGCAGGGATCCGCTCATGTTCTCATCATTGATCGTGGAGAAAAAAGGCACGGTCGCGTGGATCCGGCTCAACCGTCCGGCGGCGGCGAATGCGATCAACGCGCAGATGCGCAGCGAACTCGCCGCGGCCTTCTCCGACGCGGCGCAGGATCCTGCGGTGCGGTCGATCGTGATCCGCGGCGAGGGAAAATCCTTTGCCGCCGGTTCCGACGTTCGCGAGCTCAGCGCGTTGAGTCCCGCGCAGTCGGTCGAACTCTCGGAGCGCATCGCGCGCTTTCATGCGCAGATCGCCGAAACCGGCAAACCGGTGATCGCGGCCATCGGCGGCTGGTGCCTTGGCGGCGGCTTCGAGCTGGCGCTGGCCTGTGACATCCGGATCGCGTCGCAGACCGCGCGGTTCGGCTTGCCGGAGCCCACGCTCGGCTTGATCGCGGGCGGTGGCGGTATTCCGCGCCTGGCGAAGCTTGCGGGGCCGGGGGTCGCGCGGCATATGTGTTTGACCGCCGAAATCATCGAAGCCAATCAGGCGCTGGCGCGCGGGATCGTTACGGCGGTCGTGCCTGCCGACGAACTCGAGACCGCGGTCAGCCGGTTGACGGATCGCATCGCCGAGCTTGCGCCGATCGCGGTTGCGCAAATAAAACGGGTGCTGGAATCGGCCGGCGAGGCGAATCTCGCCGGCGCCATCGCCGCGGAGGCGCAGGCTTGCGCGCTGTGCATGGCGACGGACGACTATAAAGAAGGTACTGCGGCGTTTCTCGAGAAGCGCAAGGCTCAATTCTCCGGATATTGAACAAGAACCCAGAGCGATCTCCCCCCGTGTCATCGTCATCCGCTTCATCCAGCCGCAGACGTCCGCCGCTAAAGGCTGTGCCTACCGGCTCACCCATGCCGCTCTACGAGCGCATCAAAACCTATGTCACCGACCGCATCTCGAGCGGCGTGTGGAAGGCCGGGGAGAAGGTTCCGAGCGAGAACGAACTGGCGTCGATGCTGGGTGCGTCCCGGCTTACGGTGCACAGGGCGTTCCGCGAGCTTACCGACGTGGGCGTGCTCAGCCGGCTGCACGGCGTCGGCACCTTCGTCGCCGAGCCGAAGCCGGTTTCCACGATCGTCAAGCTGCACAATATCGCCGACGAAATCCGCGAGCGCGGCGACAAACTCTCGGTCAAGGTCCACAAGCTGCAGAAAGTCCGCGCCAGCGAGGAGCTTGCGGAGCATTTCGAGGTCGCGGCCGGGACTACGTTGTTTCACAGCGTGATCGTCTATTCGTCGAACGACATGCCGGTGCAGATCGAAGACCGTTATGTTTCAGCGGAGTTCGCGCCGGACTTCATCAAACAGGATTTCACCGCCCGTTCCACGACCGATTACCTGCAGGCGATCGCGCGCGCGACCGAGGCGCTTTTGGTGATCGAAGCGATGCCGCCGAGCGCGGAATGCTGCCGGCTGCTTGACATACCGCGCACGGAGCCGTGCCTGGTCGTCACCCGCCAGACCAGGGTGAAGAACCTGGTCACGACCTATACGCGCTTCTATCATCCGAGCTCGCGCCATCGCATCGTCAGTCATTTCGACTTCCGCGATGCCAGCCCGCGACTGGCGCGGCGTTAGAGCCGGCTTTTCGCTCGGAACCGCACGGCGCGACGAGGTTGCGCCGATCTCCAGCCTTCACCCATCCGCACGCTGCGGGGCGCGGGCATGGCGCTTCGCCGCGGCCCGTTTTTGTGACGCGGTCCTGCCCGCGACGGCGCGCCGCTGCGATCCCGGTTGCCCGATCGGCGCTCATCCGCTGAATGCCCCGCTATCCGGAGAGCGGCATGCCGCCCGGGGCAGATTCGCTTTGCCGCCGGGTTATATTGTCTATACAATTAACGGTACGGCGCGCGTGCGCATCCGCGCAAGCTGCGTCGCGGTGCAGGAGGAAGCCATGGACACGATCGTGCTGACGCCGGGCTCGGTTTCGCTGCCGGCATGGCGGGCGATCTATCGCGGCGCGCAGGCGACGCTCGACCGCGCGTGCGGGCCAGCGGTCGCGGCGGCGGCGCGGGTCGTCGAGGACATCATCGCCGAGGGCGCGCCGGTCTACGGCATCAACACCGGTTTCGGAAAACTGGCGCAGGTGCGCATCGGTGTCGAGGACCTTTCCACCCTGCAACGGAACATCGTGCTTTCCCATGCTGCCGGCACCGGCGATCCGATGCCCGCCGCCGTCGTCCGCCTGATGATGGCGTTGAAGATGAGCAGCCTCGGGCAGGGCGCTTCCGGCGTTCGCTTCGCGGTGATCGAGATGCTCGAAGCGATGCTGGCGCGCGGTCTCATTCCCGTCATTCCCGCGCAGGGCTCGGTCGGCGCGTCGGGCGATCTCGCGCCGCTCGCGCATCTCGCCGCGGCCATGATCGGTTATGGCGACATCGACACGCCGGAGGGCAGGCTGTCGGCGGAGCAGGCCTTGTGCGCCGCCGGGCTCATGCCGATTGCGCTCGGCCCCAAGGAGGGACTGGCGCTCCTGAACGGCACGCAATTCTCGACCGCCTATGCGCTCGCCGGATTGTTCGAAGCCGAAAATCTGCTGCGGTCCGCGCTGGTGACGGGCGCGCTGTCGGTCGATGCCGCGCGCGGCTCGGACACGCCGTTCGACCCGCGCATTCATGGGCTGCGCAAGCATGAAGGACAGGCCGCGACCGCGGCGGCGCTGCGCGCCTTGCTCAAGGGAAGCGCCATCCGCGCTTCGCATCTGGTGAACGACGACCGGGTGCAGGATCCTTATTGCCTCCGCTGCCAGCCGCAGGTCATGGGCGCGTGCTTCGATTATCTGAAAAAGGCCGCGGCGACCCTGGAAACGGAGGCCGACAGCGTCACCGACAATCCGCTGATCTTCGCCGACAGCTGCGAAGCGCTTTCGGGTGGCAACTTCCACGCGGCACCGGTCGCCTTTGCTGCGGACGTAATCGCGCTGGTGCTTTGCGAGATCGGTTCGCTCGCGGAGCGCCGGATCGCCATGCTGGTCGATCCGGCGCTTTCCGGCCTGTCGGCATTTTTGACTCCGAAACCGGGACTGAATTCCGGGTTCATGATCCCCCAGGTCACGGCAGCCGCACTCGTCTCCGAGAACAAGCAGAATGCCTATCCGGCCAGCGTGGACTCGATCCCGACTTCCGCCAATCAGGAAGACCATGTCTCGATGGCGGCGCATGGCGCGCGGCGGTTTCTGCGCATGGCGGAGAACGTAACCGGCGTGGTCGCGATCGAACTGCTCGCGAGCGCGCAGGCATGTGGCTTTCATGCGCCACTGCAGACGAGCGCGCCCTTGCAGCGCGTGATCGGCATGCTTCGCGGGCAGGTGCCGGCACTCGATCACGACGAGTATTTCTATCCGCAGATCGAGGCGGCGAAAGCCTTCGTGCGTTCCGGCGCGGTGGTCGAGGCTGCAGGTTCGGCGACCATGCCGGCCATCTGCACGTGAACGAAAGAAAAA
>JAHBZF010000066.1 GCA_019635575.1 Pseudolabrys sp.
TGCGCGTGACGAGCGATTGCGCGCCGCGCACGAAGAACGGCCAGCCGGCCCACAGCACCACCGGCGTCGCCAGCACGAACTGCACCCAGTTCGACGTTACCGGGTCGAGCAGCCGCAATCCGAGATGCGCGCCCATTTCCAGGATGAAAACCGGCACGGTCAGCGCCAGCGCCACCCAGAAGCGGCGCGTCATGTCGATCAGTTCGGGATTGGGACCGCTGTCGAGCGATACCACGTCGGGTTCGAGCGCCATGCCGCAGATCGGGCAGGTGCCGGGGCCGACCTGGCGGATTTCCGGATGCATCGGGCAGGTGAAGATCGTGCCCTCCGGCACATCCTCTGCCGGCGCCTTATCGCCAAGATATTTCTCCGGGTTCGCCGCGAATTTGGTGCGGCAGCCGGCCGAGCAAAAATAATAGGGGTGGCCGTGATGCGAATGCTTGTGCGGCGTGGTGTGCGGATCGACGGTCATGCCGCAGACCGGATCGATCGCCTGATGCGCCGTGTCGGCCGGCGCGCTGGTTTTATCGGACGAGCAACACCCCGCATGTGCGTGATCGTGCGAGGAATGCTGGTGATGCTGATGGTCGGTCATGGCGGTGCGGCACTCGGCTTGATTTTGATACCCTAGGGGGGTATATAGCGGTCATGAACACAGATGCCAAGACCTCCTGTTTGAAACGCCTCGGCCGGATCGAGGGCCAGGTGCGCGGCCTGTCCCGCATGGTCGAGGACGACCGCTATTGCATCGATGTGGTGACGCAGATCGCCGCCGTGCGCGCCGCGCTGCGGCGCGTCGAGGAGGAAGTGCTGCGCGATCATGTCGCGCATTGCGTCGAGCACGCGATCAAGTCCGGCGACAAGGCCGATCAGCGCAAGAAGATCGCCGAGCTGATGGATGTGATGGCGCGCGCCGACCGCTAGGCGGCGATTTACACCAGCGCCGCGCGGGCAAGCGCCGCGCCTTTGCCGAGCGCGGCGAGCTTCGCTTCGGCGATGTCGCGCCGCATCGGCGCCATGCCGCAATTGGTGCAGCAGACGATGCGCTCTTTCGGCACGTAGCGCATGACGTCGCGCAAAGTCGCGACGATCTCCTCCGGCGTCTCGACCTGATCGGTGGCGACGTCGATGACGCCCACCAGCACGTCCTTGCCGTCGAGCAGCGACAGCAGACGCGTCGGCACCCGCGAGTTGCGGCACTCGACCGAAACCTGATCGATCCGGCTTTTCGCCAGCGCCGGGAAGATCTGTTCGTATTGCCGCCACTCGTCGCCGAGCGAATTCTTCCAGTCGATATTCGCCTTGATGCCGTAGCCGTAGCAGATGTGGACGGCGGTGGTGCAGGCGAGGCCGTCGATGGCGCGCTCCAGCGCCGCGATGCCCCACGTCGTTACCTCGTCCATGAATACGTTGAACGCCGGCTCGTCGAACTGGATCACGTCGACGCCGTCGGCTTCGAGCGCGCGTGCTTCCTGGTTGAGCGCGTCGCGAACGCCATCGCCATCTTGACGCGGTCGCCGTAATGGCCGTCGGCGATCGTGTCGACGATGGTCATCGGGCCGGGCAGGGTGAACTTCAGCTTGCGCGTCGTATGCGCGCGCGCGTGCTTCGCCTCCGCTTCATGCACGCGGCCTTTCAGCGTCAGCGCGCCGCGCACGGTCGGCACCATCGCCTTGTAGCGATTGTTGCGGATGCCCATCTCGACCTTGTTGGCAAAGTCGATGCCATCGACGCGTTCGAGGAAGCCGTGCACGAAATGCTGCCGCGCCTGTTCGCCGTCGCTGACGATGTCGATGCCGGCGTCTTCCTGGAGTTTCACCGCGAGCGCGGTGGCGTCGAGCTTGGCCGCGGCCAGCTCAGGGCCGCTTTGCCGCCACTGCGGCCACAGCTTGTCCGGCTCCGCGAGCCACGACGGTTTGGGAAGACTTCCGGCCACCGTCGTCGCGAACATGAGCGTCACTCCGTGCTGAAATCCGCGGCTGGCAGCGGGATCGGCTTCGCCTGCGGCGGCTGCCAACGATACAGCCAATCGTAATGGGCGAGGAGTCGCTCGCCGCCCATCATTCTCAGGCCGAGATTGCGTAATCCAGCTTCGGGGCCGGAGCGGCCGTAGACGCTGCCCTGCTTGCGCGCGGCTTTCTGCGCGCGCTGCACGCGCTTGCGGCGGGTCTTTTCATAAGCGCGCAGCGCTTTCGCCGGCTTGTCCGGCTGTTCGGAGAGGCAGGCTGCCAGCACCACGGCATCCTCGATCGCCATGCCGGCGCCTTGCGCCAGGAACGGCAGCATCGGATGCGACGCGTCGCCGACCAGCGCCACCGGCCCACGGCCGCGATGCGCGCCGGGCCGGTCGTGCAGCGCCCATTTCGACCACTGGTCGGGAACGGCGAGGAGATTGCGCGCCTGCTCGGACCAATCCCAGCGCGAGAACCGGCGCAGCACCTCGTTGCGGTCGGCGGGCGCGGTCCAGGTGCGTGCCTGCCATTCGTCCTCGGCGATGGCGACGATGTTGATCAGCGCGCCGCCTTTCACCGGATAGTGGACGAGATGCGTGTCGCGGCCGAGCCAGAGATGCACCTCCGGCTGCCGCCACAGCGGCAGCACGTCGGCGGCGGGCACCAGTGCGCGCCAGGCGGTGCGATGGCGGAAGGTCGGCGGCCGCTCCCGGCGCATGCGCGCGCGCACCGGCGACCACAGGCCATCGGCACCGATCAGCACGCTGCAATGCCGCTCGGTGATCTGGCCGTGGCGGCGCGCCTGCACCGTCACGCCGTTGGCGTGTTCGGCGTAATCCTCGACGCGGGTGCCGAGCGACAAAGTGATGTCGCTGTGCGCCTTCGCGGCATCGAGCAAAGCGGCCTGCAGGTCGGCGCGATGCAAAACCCAGAACGGCGCGCCGTAACGTTTCACGGCGGCGGAGCCGAGCGGCATGCGTACGATCTCGCGGCCATTGCCGGCGTTCATCACGCGTAAGGCTTCCGGCGCGACCACGGTGCCTTTCAGCCGTTCGGCGACGCCGAGTTGCGCGAGCACGCGCACCGCATTGGGCGAGAGCTGGATGCCGGCGCCGGCTTCCTCGAGCTGCTGCGCCTGTTCGAGCACGTCCACATGGATGCCGATGCGCGCGACGGCGAGCGCGGCCGACAGCCCACCGATGCCGGCGCCGGTGATCAGGACTTGCCGCGGCAGCGCCAAAGGTCAGGCTCCGGTGGTGGGGGCTCGCAACGCGCCGTCAGGCGGGGACGTCGATGAGAGGCAATGCGCATTCCGCCGGCCGCGCGGCATCGGCCGCGAGCGCCGTGTCGTGACGGTACAGCGTCGAGCAATAGGGGCAGATGATCTCGTGTTCGTCGCCCATGTCGAGGAACACATGCGGATGGTCGTAAGGCGGCCGCGCGCCGACGCACATGAATTCATGCGCGCCGATCTCGATGACCGGCAGGCCGGGGTCGTTGTGGAAGTGCGGAACGACGGAATGCGCCATAAATGCCTCGAACAGCCGCTGGGCAGCGAATGCGCGGCACCATACCGATCCGGTCCGGTTTTTCAAATGTCACGAATCTGTAACTCTGGCCGTGAAAGGCTCGGAACGCCGTGAAATCGCCCGCGTTGGCGGGGATGGAAGGGCGAAAACCGGTCGTTCGCGGGGGCTTTTGGGGCCGTCCGGCCCGGACCGGTTCCGCGACCACAGGGCCTCAAGGATGCGTGACCGCTTTGGATTGGCGCCGCCGGACGTTCAGGTCGCCGCCCGCGCGCCGCGGCTCGCCGGCCCGCTGCTGATTCTCGCGCTGGCGGTGGCGGCCGCCGCCTATGCGGTGCCGCGCGGGGTCGAGGCGCAGTCGCTGCTCGCCATCGAGGACGATCCGGCGGCGCTCGCCGACCGCGCGCTCGATCTCACCTTCAACGAGACGGTGGCGCGCGACGGTATCGAGGCCGCGCTCGCGGCGCGCGATCCCGATCTCGCCGCGAGCTATGTCGAACTGGCCGAGGACCGGCATGTGCAACTGCCCGCCGACCTCAAGACAAAAGTCGCGGCGGCGGTCGAGGAATCGCGCTCGGCGGCGGCGACCGCGCAGAACTTCGCGCGCGGGCTGATCTCCGGCGAGCCGGACGACGTCGCGAGTTTCGCCGGTACTGCCGCGGGCGATCTGTTCGTGTTCGGCGATATCCGCGACGCGGTGCGCGAGGGCACACGCATGGTGAAGGGCGAGCCGGTCGATGAGGTCGTGCTCGGCCTCGCGGCGGTGGGGCTTGCCGTCACCGCCGGGACTTATGCGACGCTCGGCGCCGGCGCGCCGGCACGCGTCGGGCTGACGGTGGCGAAGGCCGCGCGCAAGACCGGCCGCCTGAGCGCCGATCTGGCGCAATGGATCGGCCGTTCGCTGCGCGGCGTCGTCGACTGGGGGAGGCTGAAAGGCGCGATCGGCGCCGCGAGTTTCTCGGAGCCGATGGTGGCGGTGCGCGCGGCGCGCGAGGCGGTGAAGCTCGAACGCGCCGGCGGATTGTTGCAGGCGGCGCGCAGCACCGGGCGTATCCAGGCCAAGGCCGGCACGCAGGCGGCGCTCGACGGGCTCAAGATCGCGGAGACACCGCTCGAACTTGGCCGCGTCGCGCGGCTCGCCGAGAAGAAGGGCGGCAAGACCCGTGCGATTCTCAAGACGGTCGGGCGCAGCGCCATCGCGCTCACCGCCGCGCTGGTCGATCTCGGTTTGTGGATTCTCGGCGCGGTGCTGTCGCTGTTCGGCTTCGTGTCCGCGACCAAGAGCACGGTCGAACGCATGACCCTGCGCGGGGTCCGCCGCCGCAAGGCCCGGCGGCTGGCCCGGGACCAGCAGCGCTTGGCAGCCCTGACGGCCCGCGGCTAGCCAGAGCCGCCTCCGGCCGCTAGAACCCGCGCCCATGAACGACACCAAGAGCTTCCAGCACGGTCCGGTGGAGATCGCATTCCTCGATCACGGCGAGGGCGAGCCGATCGTGCTCGTGCACGGCTTCGCTTCCAACAAGGAGGCGAACTGGATCAATCCGAGCTGGGTCTCGACGCTGACGGCGGCGAACCGCCGCGTGATCGCCCTCGACAATCGCGGCCATGGCCGCTCCAGCAAGCTCTACGAGCCGGACGATTATCATACCGACCGGATGGCGAGCGATGTCGAAGCATTGCTCGATCATCTCGGCATCGCGCAGGCGGACGTCATGGGTTACTCCATGGGCGCGCGCATCACCGCATTCCTCGCGCTGCGTTCGCCGCAGCGCGTGCGCAGCGCGATCCTCGGCGGGCTCGGCAGCCATCTGGTCGACAAGGTCGGCCTGCCGATGAGCATTGCCGATGCGATGGAAGCGCCGTCGCTCGCCGACGTGAAGGACGTGAACGGACAGATGTTCCGCCGTTTCGCCGAGCAGACCAAATCCGATCTGCGCGCGCTCGCCGCCTGTATCCGCGGCTCGCGGCAAACCCTGACGCGCGAGGAGATCGGCCGGATCGCGATGCCGGCGCTGGTCGCGATCGGCACCAAGGATCACGTCGCCGGATCGGCGCATGAACTCGCGGCGATGCTGCCGCACGGCGAGGCGCTCGACATTCCCGATCGCGACCACATGCTCGCGGTCGGTGATCGCGTCTACAAGCAGGGCGTGCTGAATTTTCTCGGAGCGCGGGCATGAATCGTCCACGCGAGGCGCTGCCGCTCGCCTTCACCGGCACGGACGGCAATCAACTCGTCGCCGATCAGTACGGCGCGGCCGGCGCGCCGGTCCTGCTGCTGCATGGCGGCGGCCAGACGCGCCACGCCTGGCAGAGCACGGCCGCGCAGATCGCGCGCGCCGGTCATGTGGCCGTCGCCATGGACCAGCGTGGGCACGGCGATTCCGCCTGGGTCGAGAACGGCGCGTACCGGTTCGAGGACTTCGCGGCCGATGCAACGAAGGTGGCTGATGACCTTGCGAAGCGGCACGGCGACCGGCCGGTCGCCATCGGCGCGTCGCTCGGCGGCATCGCGATTCTGCTGGCGCAAGGCGCCGCCGCGCGCGCGGGCCGCGAGCCGCCGTTCTCGGCGCTCGTGCTGGTGGACATCACGCCGCGCGTCGATCCAAACGGCCTCAAGAAGATTCACGACTTCATGCGCTCGCATGCGGCGGACGGTTTCGCCACCGTCGAGGACGCCGCCGACGCGGTCGCGCAATATCTGCCGCATCGGCCACGGCCGCGCTCGCTCGACGGCTTGAAAAAGAATCTCCGTCCGACCTCGGATGGCCGCTGGCGGTGGCATTGGGATCCGCGCTTCCTCGGCGACCATCAGCCCGGCTCGATCGGCCGCGACGAACTCGAGGCGCGGATGACGGATGCGGCGCGCACGCTCGCCTGTCCGGTGCTGCTGGTGCGCGGCGCGGCGTCGGAACTGGTGCAGGAGGAGCATGTGCGCGAATTCGCGGCGCTGGTGCCGCAGGCGCAATATGCGGATGTCGCGGGGGCGCGTCACATGGTGGCAGGCGACCGCAATGACGCGTTTTCGACGACGATTCTCTCGTTCCTGGCGTCGCTCGATCAGTCGCGCGCATAGGTTCGATCGAAAAAATCCATCCCCCTGCGGTCTTGTTTTTTGTGATAAATCTCTATGTGTTGACGACGCCCGTGGCGGTCTGTCCCCTGCGGGTTCCCTATTGGCGATGTGCCAGAGCGCGCATCAGGAGATAGCAGATGGCTCAACCTCAAACGGTCAATACGATGGCCAAGGTCGATCCGGTCTGGACCCGCATCCGTGAGGAAGCGGAGGCGATCGTGCGCAGCGAGCCGGCGATGGCGAGCTTCATCTATTCGACCATCCTCTATCACGACACGCTCGAGCGGGCGGTGGTGCATCGCCTGTCGGAGCGGCTGGCGCATCAGGACGTCTCGGGCGAACTGATCCGTCAGGCTTATGGCGATGCGGTTGGCGATGATCCCGAGATCGGCGTGGCGATGCGTGCCGACATCGTCGCCACTTTCGACCGCGATCCGGCGACGCACCGCATGATCGAGCCGGTGCTCTATTACAAAGGCTTCCACGCGATTCAGGCGCATCGCCTCGCGCACTGGATGTGGGGCAAGGGCCGGCGCGATTTCGCTTATTACTTGCAGAGCCGCTCGTCCGCCGTGTTCCAGTGCGACATCCATCCCAATGCGCGGATCGGGCGCGGCATCTTCCTCGATCATGCGACCGGCCTCGTCGTCGGCGAAACCGCGGTGATCGAGGACGATGTGTCGATCCTGCACGGCGTCACCCTCGGCGGCACCGGCAAGGAGCACGAGGACCGTCATCCGAAGATCCGCCGCGGTGTGATGATCGGCGCCGGTGCGAGCATTCTCGGCAATATCGAGGTCGGCCACTGCGCGCGCATCGCCGCCGGTTCGGTGGTGATCAAGCCGGTGCCACACAATGTGACGGTCGCCGGCGTTCCTGCCAAGATCGTCGGTGAAGCAGGCTGCGCCGAGCCTTCCCGGACGATGGATCAGATGCTACACGGCGTCGAACCGTAATTGCAGTTCTGCGGCGTCGCGTTTTACAATCGCCACGTCGGAGACACGAGGGGACCAGCGTGGACGTACAGGAAGTCAGAAAGCTCGACGCCTATCTCAAGAAGCTGTTCGGCAATGCGCGCATGCGCGTGGTGCCGCGGCCGAAGAAGGAAGATTCCGCCGAGGTCTATATCGGCGACGAATTCGTCGGTGTGCTGTTCGTCGATGACGAAGACGACGAGCGGTCCTACAATTTCCAGATGGCGATCCTCGGCACCGATCTCGAGGATTGAGCGGCGCTTGTTAGGGCGTGATCTTTTCGGAAAACCGCTTCACACTTTTCCGGGTCACGCTCTATTGCGGCGCCGGCGTGATCTTGGCGAATAGCCGGTCGATGCCGGCGAGCAGAGCGGGGGTGTCGGCGAGCCAGTCGCGCGGAAACCGCACCGTCACATCGGCGTCGCCGATGCGTCGCTCGGAGAGACAAGTCCCCGCATTGCCGATGCCGCGGCGCGAGCAGCGCGCCATGAAGCTGAGATTGTCGTTCACGATCAGGTCTTCGCCCTGATAGGACGTGCCGTCGCGGAACGCGCGCGCCGTCAGCCCGCCGGGCAGTTCTGTCGTCGTCTCCGTGAGGTAGCGCGGATAGATGGTGCGCACCCGTTCCGACATCGGGAAACTGGTCTCGCCGCTGGCGATGGTGACGAAGATCCGCTCGTTCGGATTGATCGGATTGTCCGCCGTGCCCTTGAGCGCCGGATCGGGCGGCAGCAGCGAGGGCCACAGATAGGCGAGGTCGATGCGGTCGTAGACGCCGGGCGCGCGCTGCACCGGGCGGCGCACCGCGGCCGGCTCGACATTGAAATTGCTGCCGGCGATCACGACCGGCAGGGCCGGCGCGTTCTGCGCCACCGGCTGGCCCGGCCAGCGCGGCCACAGCACATAGGTGACGAACGCCACCGCGCCGACCGTTACGCCGAGGAACACGATCATCGGCAGCAGCAGCGGGCTGAGGCGCTTGGCTTTGCGGCGCTGGCTGTGGTGATGGCCGTGATAGGCGATATGCGTCATCGGTGCGTCGTCCGTGGGTGTCGGGGACGCTATCGCCGGACCGTTAACCGTCTCTTAAGCATGTTCTGGCGGCCCGGCCGGGGCTTTGCCAAACACGGGGCTCCCGAACCTGTGCGGCGTGCCGATGTCCCCGGAATCCCTCCAGTCGCTGTTGTCGCTTGCGCTCGGCTTTGCCGTCGCCGGCTGCTTTGCCTCCGGCTACCAGTTATTGACGCAGCGCCCGGCGACCTTCGGGCTGCTGCAGCGCGGGCCATCGCGTGCCGCCTTCGCGGCGCTGGCGCTCATCTATTTCGCGGCGCCGTTCATCATCATGCGCAACACGCTGCGTGGCCGCCGCATCGAGCGCCGCAGCTTCCAGATGACGTTCCTCGCCACCCTGCTGGCCGGAATGTGGAGCCTGATGTCCGGCACCGTGGTGGTGATGGCGCTGCACGCGGTGGGCATGCTCGCCGCCTGACGGCTTTGCCCGTTGCGTCTTTCCGGGTTGCGTCTTTTCTCGGGCCGTCACTTCAGGCATGAAGAAGCGACCCTGAGGGATCGTATCGCATGCCCATCTATTCGCTCTCCGGAGACGCTCCGGAATTTCCCGAAATCGGCCGTTACTGGATCGCCGAGACGGCGGTGCTGATCGGCCGCGTGCGGCTGAAACGCGACACCAGCATCTGGTTCGGCGCGGTGCTGCGCGGCGACAACGAATGGATCGAGATCGGCGAACGCTCGCAGGTGCAGGACAACGCCACCATGCACACCGATCCCGGCTTTCCGCTGACGATCGGCAGCAACTGCGTGATCGGCCACAACGTCATGCTGCACGGCTGCACGGTCGGCGACAATTCGCTGATCGGCATGAGCGCGACGGTGCTCAATGGCGCGAAGATCGGCAACAATTCGCTGGTCGGCGCGGGCGCGGTGGTGACCGAAGGCAAAAGCTTTCCCGACAACTCACTGATCGTCGGTGCGCCGGCGCGGGTGATCCGCACGCTCGATGAGAAGGCGGTCGCGCTCATTCGCGGCGGCGCCGACATCTATGTGCGCCGCTCCAAGGATTACGCCGCCAATCTGAAACGGATCGGCTGAGGACGCCATCATGCGCGCGATCGTGTCTTCCATTCTGTTCGCAACCGCTGCCGCTGGACTTCTGGTATGCGCCTCGGCGCCGGCCTCCGCTGCCTCCGATCCGTATCGCTGGTGCGCGCAATATGGCCCCGAGGGTGGACGCAACTGCGGCTTCATCACGCTGCAGCAATGTCTCGACACCGTCAGTGGTGTCGGTGGCGGTTGCGAGCTGAACAGGTTTTATACCGGACCCGAGACGCAACCGGCACCGCGCAACCCAAAGCTGCGCAAACAGAAGCCGCGACACCGCGCGCCGCGTTGAGTGTCGTTGGTTTTGATTCGCGTGTTGTGGCGCGCTGAACGGCGGTTCAAAGAGGAACCGCGTAAAAAATCCGCGAAAAGATTATACGTTGCGGAACGCTGCTCGACGCTCACCCGTTCTCATGCGGACGAGCGGGATACAGAGGAGCGAACGATGAAAACACGTCTTTTCCTGTCTGTGGCCGCGGCTGCGATCCTGACGCCGGCGGTGTGTTTCGCGCAGGCGTCGACAGCGACGGGCGCGGTCGGCGGCGCGGCCGCCGGTGCGGTGGTCGGCGGTCCGGTCGGTGCCGTGGTCGGTGGCACCGTGGGCGCGGCGGTGGGTGCCGCGGCGGAGCCGCCGGCGGAAGTCCGCACTTATGTGATGGACGAACGGGTTCCGTCGGTTGCCGTGCAGGAGCGGATCGTGGTCGGCGAACCGCTGCCGCGCACGGTGGTGATCCATCGCATCCCGAAGCATGACGAATACGCTTACGCGGTCGTCAACAACCGGCGCGTGATCGTCGAACCGTCGTCCCGGAAAGTGATCAAGGTCTACGAATAAGATCGTCGGCTTGATCGTCAAAAGGCCCGCGGCCGCGCGCTGCGGGCCTTTTTACGTTCCAGGTTCCCGTCCGCGCGGGGGAACGTTGCCGGCGGCTCGCGCGTTACTCCCGGTCGCGAGGGAAAACTCCGTGCCTTTGTTCCGGTATTTCATGGTTGTCGGCGCCGTTCTGATGACGGGCCTCTACCTGCTCGCGGGCCATATGGCCCCGCAGCCGCTGCCGCCATATTTCGGGCAGACGGCCGAATTGCCGCGGAACTTCTACGAAACGCCGCGAGAGTTTTCCGCCCGCCAGACGGCGCGCTCCGCGCCGACGCAGAGCGTCCCTGAGGTTGCCGCCGTTGCCGATGCGCCGTCCGTGCCGGTTGCGGAGCCTCCTCCGGAAGCGAAGGTCGTGCGGAAAACAACGCATCCGTCACGCGCCAGACAGGCGTCCGATCGTCCGATGCCTGACCGGATCCGCACCGCGCGCGGGATCGGGGACATGATGGTGCCGATCCGCACGGAGTGACGTGAGGGTCACGGCAGGAAATCTGTCGAAGTCTGCACCCGCTTCGGCGGGATTTTTTGTACGCGCGTACGTCGCGCGACGTTGATGCCGGCACCCAAAAGGAAAAAGGGCCGCATCCATTCTGGATACAGCCCTTCTTCCCGCTCTCGAAACAGGGTGCGGCCGACCCGTGGGGGCAGGTCGGCCGCAGCGTACCCGGTCGGGGGACGGGGAGGGTGGGACGTGACCGGGCCGCTTAACCGATAGAGATCAGCGTGCCGAAGCCGTTGCCGGCGTGGTGCGCTGCGGCTCGCCGAGCGAAACCCAGAGGTTCTGGTCGGTCTGCGACTGCCGCTTGACGAAGCGATACGGCGTGTCCGACCACAGCTTGACCTCTGTGCTCTGGTTATCGAGCACGAATTCTCCCTTGTTCGTCTTCACCGTGAGCACGGCATGGCCGTCGCCATTGGCTTCACGCACCACGGTGATCAAAAGTGCCTCGCGCGGCCATCCGGCGCGGATCAGCATGCGCCGCTTCTGCAGCACGTAGTCCTCGCAATCGCCTTTCCCGTCGTCGGGGAAATTCCAGCGCTCGACCACGCCCCAGTGCTCGATGTCGGTCACCGGTTTCACCTGCTCGTTCACCCAGGTGTTGACCTGGACGAGATCGGTCCAGGCTTTCGGTGACAGCACCACATCGCGCGGCGCGCCGGGTTTGACGGTGCATTCGGATTTGTATTCGACGCAGAACTCGATCCAGCCGATCGGCGCGCGTGCGGCATCTCCCACCGCGGCGAACAACGGCTTCGATCCGGCGGCGTTCGCTGCGTTGGCCCCGAACAGGGCGGCGCCGATCGCGGTAGCTGTTGCGACGCGCAGCATCGCCGCGCGCATTTTTGTTTGACGTCCCATTGCTGTCCCCTTGCGTCCTCAGCAAGGGCGACAATCGCAGGTGCAATTTGCGGTGCGGCTAAGTTGGGAAGGTGTATTTGAGTAGTATCAAAGTAAAACGTGCCGATAATGCTGCTCAATACTGTCGATAAATTGCCTAAAATGCCGAATGATAAAATTTGAATCGATTTTTATATTTAACTCGACTTGCGCTGTATTGGTGCGTGTTTTGAGCGGGCTTGGCGCACGCAATTAACCGCCGCGGCGCCGGGTTCGGGCGCGCGTCGCGAGGCTGTGGATGCGGAGAAGGAGCGCGCAGCGCGCGTTCCGCCGTTTACTCGGCGGTGACGTTATCTTCGAGGAAGTCGAGATGCTGCAGCCGGCTGAACTCGATTGCCAGGCCATCCTCGATGTGGCGGACCACCCGGCCGGGGACGCGGCCGATGGTGACCGGGGAATTGACCTCCGGCCGCAGGTCGTGCGGCAGCGCGATGGCGCAGCCGGATTCGGAGATATCGATGATCCGGCACGGCACGATGATGCCGTTCGGCAGCGTCAGCCGGCCGGACTGCTTGCGCGGAACGATACGGCCGTGGCGGCGGTCTTCCGGCAGGTTGAGGATATCGCGGTTGGCGAGCCAGGTGAGCTGTGCCGCGAGCTTGTCGCGCTTGCGCGGCGTCGCCGACACGGTCATGGCGAAGCCGTTATCGATCATCCGCACGATCAGGCCCTCGAGCCGGCCGAGATGGTCGACATAGGCGATCACGCGTTCGCCCGGCGCACCGATCACCGGCGCGGCCATGGCGATGCCGCCGGGAGACATATTGACGACCTGGCAGGGATATTCGCGGCGATCGGACAGCATGTAGCGGCCGAGCAACGAGACCTTCACGCGCTGGAAGCGCCGACGTTCCTGCGCCAACGGGATAGGTCTCAGCCGAGCTTGTGCCAACGCCATGGTGAAACGGTAGGCCCGTTTTGAAATTGTCAAACGAACCTAGGCAGTCAGCGTTAATGGATCGTTAGCGGTGAGTGCTAACGTTTTGATAACCTCTCACGGGGCGGCGCGTGATGTGCTGCGCCCTCGTCATCCTGAGGGTGATGTCTCGACACGTTGGCGTCGCGGCGCCTCTAGTGGCTCTCGCGCTGGTCGGCGGATTTCGCCGCATCCGCCGCATCCGCGAGTTGCTCTGCGAATTCGATCAGTTCCTGTCGCCGTGCAGGGTCGAGAATGCGTGCGAATGCCCGCTGTAAACGTAAGCCTTCCTCGGGAGTGGGGTGGCTTTTGACCATGGCGGCGGTATACAAATTTTTCCAAAATTATACATTTATCGGCATCTCACAGAATTCAACAGTAGAATTTGAGCGAAAGCAAATAGTGCGCGCTCTCAATACGACTCGTCTCAAGATATTTTGATTCAAGGTTTTCGATTTTGGCTTCTAGCTTCTATGGTGGGGTTTAGGGGAGCTCGGGGCATGGGCACGCAGCAGCCGACCTTGGACTATGTCGAATCCTTGTGTGGTGATCTTTCCAGACTCGCGAAGCGTTCCGGATACGAATTGCTGGCCTATCTTCTTGAAGTGGCGTTGCTGGAAGCCAAACAGCAACAGAACGCGCAGGAAAGTCCGCGACAGCAGAACCTGGACTGTGACGAAATCGGTTTATGGGTCTGGGATATGCGAAGCGATCTCTGTATCGCCGATCGTTACGCCGCCGAACTCTACGGGCTGAAAGAAAACGCTGCTGCGCCGGGATTGCCGGTCGAGCGTTATTTCGAGTGTATTCATCCGGACGACCGCGATTTCGCACGCCAGCGCATTCATGAAGCGATGCAAAGCGGAACGCTGCAGATGGATTATCGGGTGCTGCGGCCGGACGGGTCGATCAAGAAGATCCGCACCCGCGGCCTCGTCACGTTCGATAACGAGGGCAATCCCACGAGCATTGCCGGAACCGACGCCGATATCAGCGGATGTGATGACGCCCTTCTGTCGCGGCGCTTGACGGACAGCTATCGCCCTGCGGGAGTCTAGCCGCAGGGCCATCGACGACTCGTGGGCGCTGATCGCGGGGCGTTACGCCGCGTCGTGATCCAGGGCTCTGCTGCGGCCGCCGTCATAGATGACGAAGCCGCGCCGCTGCCGGCCGCCGGGTTGCACGGCGGTGAGCGACGGCAAAGCCGGCATCCGCTCGCCCATGTGCCGCAGCGTGCCGAGCCGCATCTCCCGCAGCGGTTCGGCGCCAACCCAGTAAGGTTGCGTCAGCGGCACCAGGACGCCGACCGCGCGCACGCGGGCATGGCCGCGCCGCGCGAGCGGCAGCAGCAGCAACTCCAGCTCGATCTCGTTGCCGGCGCTCGACACCGCGGTGACGCCGGCCACCATGCCGAGGTTCTCGTCGCTGACGATGGCCAGCAGATCCTGCATCGACGCCACGCTCTGCGCGTCCCACAGATCGAGGAACCGCACGTCTTTCAGTTCGCGGGCGAACAGGGCGCAGACCTTGGTGCCGGCGAGGCGGAACCGGCTGTCGCCGGTGAAATCGTCAGCCAGCACGAAGGTATCGGCGAGAACGTGGCGGATCGCCGCCGGATCGATGTCATCGCGCTCCGGCGCGGCGCGGGTGCCACGCTGCATATCCCAGTAGCCGAACAGTTCGCGTGTGGACGTGTGTTTCATTGGCCGCCTCCCTGTGCCGTCGCGGGACGGTCGGGGCGCTGCCTGTGTCCGATCGGGACAGAATGACGGTCAGGAGCGCCGCGCGATGCCGCGACGCTTGCGACAGAGCAGGCGGCGTGCCGTTTGCCGGTGTGCCGGAGCGCGGAGGCGGACCGGCCGCGGTTAATGTTAAAGCCGCAATCGGTTTGGCGGCGCCGGCCGGCGTCGCTACCATCGCGTCATCCACACGACGATCCGTGTCGCGGTTGTCATCGAGCCGGGACACGCACTTGATCAGACGCACTGGGCGACATCGAAGCCGGGGAGGCGAGGGCGTGACCTTCGCAACAGGCTGAGAATGGGGGCCAAAGGAGGGCGCAAGCCCTCCTTTTTTCTTGTTTTTTTGTTGCCCGGCCGTGCCGCCCACCGCTTGCTTAAAGCCGGGCGGGCTGCGTAAGTGGCCGCCGCATGGCTGATGTCCCGCCGCGGCGCGAGCCGATCTTCAATATCCCCGGCAGTCTCACCGCGCTCACCGCGGTGCTGGTGCTGATTCACCTCGTGCGCGTCTATCTGCTGACCGAGCAGCAGGACGTGGAGGTGCTGCTGCGCTTCGCCTTCATCCCCGCGCGCTACGATGCCACCGTGCTCGGCAACGTGATGTTGCCGGGCGGCACCGCCGCCGACATCTGGACCTTCGTCACCTATTCGTTCCTGCATGCCAACGCGACGCATCTCGGCTTCAACATCGTCTGGATGCTGCCGTTCGGTGCGGCGGTGGCGCGACGGTTCGGGACGGTCCGTTTTCTGGTGCTGATGGCGCTGGCGTCGGTCGGCGGCGCGCTGATGCACCTCGTGACCCATCAGGGCGCGGCGGTGCCGATGATCGGCGCTTCCGCCGCGATCTCCGGCGCGATGGCGGCGGCGATCCGCTTCGCGTTCCAGCGCGGCGGGCCGATCGGCTTCTGGCGTTCCGGCGACGCGGATGCGTATCGGGTGCCGGCGTTGTCGCTCGCCGGCGTGCTCGGCGATCCGCGCGCGCTTGCCTTCCTCGCGGTATGGTTCGGCACCAATCTCCTGTTCGGGCTCGGCAGCGTGCCGCTGCTCGGCGAGGATGAGCCGGTGGCCTGGCAGGCGCATATCGGCGGCTTCCTGGTCGGGCTGCTCATGTTCTCGCTGCTCGATCCCGTTCCGGCACAGCCGCGCTACACGCATCCCGGCCATGACGAGGAACCGACCGACCCGCGTTCCGGCAGTGCTTGACGGAACAGGACGGCGGGCGGATCGTTGCACCTGACCCGGGAGTCGGGTTGCTTCCGGGCAACAGGGAGGCGACCATGACCATTCGAACCATCCTCGCTGCCAAAAGCAGCGACGTGGCGGTGATCGAACCGGCGGCGACGCTTCAGGCCGCGGCACAGCAGATGTCTGAGAGACGAGTCGGCGCGCTGGTCGTGCTCGGCACGGAACGCCGGGTGATCGGCATTCTGTCGGAGCGCGACATCGTGCGCAGCATCGCCAAACACGGCGCGGACGGACTCAAGCTGCCGGTGTCGCAGGCAATGACGCGCGAGGTCATGACCTGCACCGAAGAGGAAACCATCGGCGGCGTGATGAGCCGCATGACCGAAGGCCGCTTCCGCCATCTGCCGGTGGTGCAGAACGAGCGGATGGTCGGCATCGTCTCGATCGGCGACGTCGTCAAATTCCGCGTCGGCGAGATGGAAAACGAGTCCGAGGCGCTGCGCGACTACATCCGCACCGCCTGACGCGACGCCGAGAGGCGGAGTTTGGGATCGCGGCTATTTCGCCGCGATCTCGATCGGCTCCGGATGCGACAACGCGGCGATCGCGGTGCGGATATCCTCGATCGCGCGTTCCGTCGCTTCCTCGCCAATCCGGATCGCGTCTTCGGCGCGGTGGAAATCGAACCAGCCGACCGGTGCGATCCGCGGCGCGATGGTGACGTCCGGCGGCTCGCCGGCAAGGCGCGCGCGGGTGATGCGGTCCTGCATCACATTGAAGGCTTCCACCATGACCGTGGGAATGCTCGGACTGCCGCCGAGGAATTGCCGCCGCAGCGCGCGTTTGCCGCCGAACAGGCTGCGCAGCCCGCCGCTCTCGGTTTCGAGCGCGTGCGCTTGTTCGTCGAAATCGTCGGAGCCGTGGGTCGAGACGGTAGCGCCGCGCGCGAACATCTCCGAATTGAGATTGACGGCGATGACGAGCCGCGCGCCGAGGGAACGCGCCGCCGACACCGGCACCGGATTGACCAGCGCGCCGTCGACCAGCCAGCGGCCGCCGATCCGCACCGGCGTGAAGATGCCGGGCAGGGCATAGGAGGCGCGCAGCGCATCGACCAGCCGTCCATGCGTCAGCCAGATTTCATGGCCGGTGCTGATCTCGGTGGCGATCGCGGCAAACCTGATTTTCAGATCTTCGATATGCGTGGTGCCGAGCGCGGCTTCGAGCCGCCGCGCAAGCTGCGTGCCGGAGATCAGCCCGGCGCGCGACAACGACAGATCGAAATAGCCGAGCATGCCGCGGAAATTCAGGCCGCGCGCCCATTCCTCGAAATTGTCGAATTGTCCGGCGGCGTAGCAGCCGCCGACCACCGCGCCGATCGAGGTGCCGACGATCACGTCCGGCTCGATGCCGTGCGCGCGCAGCGCCCGCATCACGCCGATATGGGCGAAGCCGCGTGCAGCGCCGCCGCCGAGCGCGAGGCCGATCGAGGGACGCGTCAACGCCGGCTGCGCCGGGGCCTTTGTCGTGGCCTCGGTCGCGCGGTCGTTGGCTTTGCGTCCGAACAGTCCCTCGAAAACCATATTCGGGCCTCGCTCATTTCATGATCCCGCCAACAACCGGCGCGCTCAAGCGTTCCACGCCGATATGGTGAAAAGCGGCCGCCGGCCCTGCGGATCCGCTGGCCGGCAAAATGTTAATGCGCGGGGGAGCGCGCTTTTAGACCGTTTCCGGCCGAAACATCTCGAACATCGTGTCGACCTTGGCATAGTCGCCGCGATAGCCGCAGCGGGCGATCGGGTGCATCGCGCCGGTGTCGAGGATGCCGTCGCGCAGGAACCGGTCGTCGATATAGATGCCGACCACCTGGCCGATCACCATGAAGTTGTCGATGGCGTTGCCGTCCATGTCCTGGAGCTGCGTCACGCTGACGAGCTTGCACTCCAGCGCGCAGGGCGATTCCGCCACCCGCGGCGGCTTCACCTTCACCGACGGCGCCGGAGTGAGGCCGGACTTCTCCATCTCGTCGACGCCGGACGGATAGTCGCCCGAACTCTGGTTGACCGCATCGCGCAGATCCCAGGTCGCGAGATTGCAGACGAATTCGCGCGTCGCCTCGATGTTGCGCACGGAATCCTTGCGGCTCTCGCTGGAGAACATGACCATGCGCGGCCGGCTGGCGATGCCGTTGAAGAACGAATAGGGCGCGAGATTGATCCGGCCCTGCGCGTCGAGCGAACTGATCCAGCCGATCGGGCGCGGCACCACGATCGCCTTGAACGGGTCGTGGCGCAGTGCGCGCTCCTTGCTGTCGGGATCGTAGAACATCGCTTTGTCTCAGAACCGGGTGACGATATCGGCGAGGGCCGGGCGCGGACGATCTTCCGGCGGTTTCACCGGGGTGCCGATATGCACGAAGCCGGCGATCTTCTCGTGCGGCGCGAGGCCGAGCGCGTCGAGCACGCGGCGGTCATAGGCGTACCATTCGGTCAGCCACGATGCGGCGTAGCCGAGCGCATGTGCGGCGGTGACGAGATTCATCGCCGCGGCGCCGGCCGACATCACCTGCTCCCATTCGGGAATTTTTGCGTGCGGCGCGGCGCGGCTGACGACGCCGACGACGAGCGGCGCGCGCGTGAAGCGGTTGCGCTCGAACGCCACCTGATCGTCGGTGGCATCCGGCCGGTTCTCGCGGAAAATCCTGGCGAAGATGTCGCCGGCTTTCTGCCGCGCGTCGCCCTCGAACACGATGAAGCGCCACGGTGCGAGCTTGCCGTGATCCGGCACGCGTGAGGCTACCGTCAGCAGCGTGTCGAGGTCCGGTCCGTTCGGGCCGGGCGCGGCGAGTTCGATCGGCTTGACGGAGCGGCGGGTGCGCAGAAGGTGCTGGGCGTCGGTCGCGGTCGGCATCGTGTTTCTCGGTCCTCGTTCCCTGCCGGGTAGCATGGTGCCAATAGCGAGACAAACCGGCGGACCCTAGATAGCGATGCCGCCGGCGCGCGCCAGCCCTGACGACATGATCGGTCGGCAGGGCAGGCTTGAATTTGCCGCGATTAGGCTCGAAAAAGCGGGGTGGTCTTCCCGTTCTCTGGAATCGATCTGATTTGTCCCGCCTGATGCGAGCGATGCGTTGCCCCTTTGCCAAGCCGTGCGGCCTTGTCGCCGTGCTGCTGGCCGCATTGCTGTTCGCCATGCAGCCGGCATCAGCGCAGCAGTTGCAAAGCCCGCCGTCCTCGTCGCTGCTGTCGGCGCAGCCCTCGAGCGGCGCGACCGGTTCGCCCGGCGGCACGCTACTGTCGCCGAATGTGTTTCCGCCGCCGCCGGGGCCGATGTTTCCGGCCGCGCCCTATGCGACGCCGATGGTGCCGGCCGGGCAGGGCGCGCTGACGCTCAGTGCGCGTTTCGGCGCCGATGCGCCGGCGATCACGTCCGGCCTGATCTGGAAGATTTTTGCGGCGACGCCGGACGACAAGGGCAACTTCCGTCTGGTCAAGGAAGAGCGCACGCCGAACCCCACGGTGGTGCTGCCGGTCGGCGCCTATATCGTCCATGTCGGCTTCGGTCTCGCCAGCGCGGTGAAGACCGTGCAGCTAGGCGCCGAGCCGGCGCGCCAGGTGTTCGACCTGCCCGCGGGCGGCGTGCGGCTCACCGGCAAGGTGGGCGACACGGTGATCCCCGGCGGGCAGATCACCTTCGACATTTTCCCCGGCAGCCAGTTCGACATCGGCGACCGCCGTCCGGTGGCGGAGCGGGTGATGACCGGCGACGTGGTGGTGGTGCCGGAAGGCACTTACTTCATTGTCTCCAATTACGGCGACGGCAATTCCACCGTGCGTTCGGACATTCGCGTGCAGGCCAACAAGCTGACCGACGTGACGGTCAATCACCGCGCCGCGGTGATCACGCTCAAGCTCGTCGGCAATCGCGGCGGCGAGGCGTTGCCGAGCACGTCATGGTCGGTGCTCACGCCCGGCGGCGACGTGATCAAGGAATCGATCGGCGCATTCCCGCGCGTCGTGCTCGCCGAGGGCGAATACCGCGCCATCGCCCGCAACGAAGGCCGCGTGTTCGAGCGCGAGTTCAAGGTCGTCGCCGGCGTCGACGGCGACATCGAAGTCCTGGCGCGGTAATCCGGAAGCACACACACGGACCTCATGCTGAGGAGCCGCCGAAGGCGGCGTCTCGAAGCATGTCGGCTTGCTCGGGCCGCCGCATCCTTCGAGACGCGGGCTTTGCCCGCTCCTCAGGATGAGGCGGATCGCGCGCCAGCGCGTCAGCCCGCCCGCTTCAGATCCGGCGGCACGGCTTCGTCCGCCAGCATCTTCAAGGCCTGATCGAGCGGCAGCACCTGCTGGCCTTCCTTGCCGAGCCTGCGGATCGACACGGTGCGCTCCGCTGCTTCCTTCTTGCCGACGACCAGCAGCGCCGGGAT
>JAHBZF010000067.1 GCA_019635575.1 Pseudolabrys sp.
TCGATCCCGCAAGGATTGGCAGCCCCATCTGTCCGCGCCCCGGAAGCACGGTCCCGGCGACTGAAATCGCCGCGGGTGGAGCGCCGTAAGGCGACGTCTCTCTCATGATAGAGAGGCGGCCGGCGCGGAGAGGGCGGCGCGTGAGCGCGCGCCGCGCTTCGTACCGGATCTGACGACAGCGCCTTGCGGCGCTCCGCCTCCCCCGGTCGGGGAGGCGTTTCGGGGGCGGGCTGGCCGTTGTGCCGGTCGCGGCACCGCCCCGCCGCGGCGCATCGCGCCGGCGGCACACGCGGACGCGCGTCCGCTTTTTCTCACACCTCTTTTCGATGGAGACTTGCCATGAATCGAGAATTGCCATGAGCAAACGCAAATCCCGCACGCCCGCGCGCGACACGCATCGCAGCCATTGCCGGCGCAGCCAGCGCCGGGTGCGGCCCTCGATTGGCGAACTGTCCGATCGCGAATTCGCCGGGACGCCGACGCCGCCCGATGCTCCGCCGATGACCGGCGACGAACGCAACATGGCGTTCGCGCGGTTGTTCGCGAACATCAAGCAGGCGTGGCGCGCCTGTCCGGCCGCGCTGTGCCGGCGGCGGCATCGCTGCTCGTGGAACGATCCGACACGGTTGATCGATTGCGCCGGTCCCCCGCTCAGCGCGGAGGACTTGAAGGCCGCCCGCGCCGACTTCTGCAAGACGATGGCCTTGGTTGCGGCCGAGCGCGGGTTATGATGGCGCCGAGCGACGAGGAGAGAGCGAATGAGCGAACAGTCGACGCCGCGCGGCGCGCTGACCGTGCGGGTGATCGCCATGCCGGCGGACACCAATGCCAATGGCGATATCTTCGGCGGCTGGGTGATGTCGCGGATGGACCAGGCCGGCGGCATCGCCGGGGTGGAGCGGGCGCGCGGCCGTGTCGTCACCGTGTCGGTCGATGCGATGACGTTCCTGAAGCCGATGCGGGTCGGCGACGTGCTGGAGGTGTTCACCGATGTGGAGAGCGTCGGCCGCACCTCGATGAAGATTCACATCGAGTCCTGGGCGATGCGGTTTCGCACCCATCATCGCGACAAGGTGACGGATGCGACCTTCACCTTCGTCGCCATCGACGACGACGGCAAGCCGCGGCCGATCCCGAAGGATTAGATATCGGTTTCGTGCGGCAGCACCTTGTCGCGCAACTGCTTCACGATGCGGCGCAGTTGCGCCACTTCGTGCTCGAGCGCGGCGACGCGGTCGCTCATGCTGGCGTCGGTTTCGCGGCGTTGCTCGCCGGAGCGCTGGTCGCGGAACGCGATGCCGACCTCGCAGTCGTCGCGCCGCCGCACGTCGGCGGAATAGGTGCGGTTCTTCTGCGGAATGAACAGCTCGATCCGGTCCGGGATCGAGATCGGCGACGGGAATGCGATGCGCGCGCCGGTGTCGGAGAGATCGCGGATCGTGCATTCGATCGACACGCGGCGATTGTCGTAGAGCACGACGCCCTTGAGGAAGGTGCGGGTGCGCGGCGCGGTGCGGGCGTTGTCGTCGGCTGTCGTCATGTGCGTCGTGTTCGTCGTCATGGTCGTCATGGCCGTGGCTCGATGCAGCAAAAGGGCCGCCCGCACGGGAAATTGCCGCCGCGCGGGTTGCGCTCCGGTAAATTTTCGACCCGGCGCGGCATCATTTTCGCATTAAGGTTGCCGCGGGAACCGGCGCTTTCGGGTCTCGCGAACCGCCGCAATTGCTTGAAAAATCACTGTTTTCGCGGCCAGAGCGGGTTTCGGCGCGCCGCGCCATGCGCTGCGCGCAGGCGGCGGATTCCCGCGCGGGGTGGCGCTCGCCACATCGATGCCTTATTCCGCCTGTGTGTGCGGGATAACCCACAACAACGACGGACTGTGATTCATGCGACTTTCGCGCTTCATGCCATTTGCCGCCGCATGTGCCTCGCTCGTGCTCCCTGCTGCTTCCGCTTCGGCGCAGTCGGCTCAGGACATCAATTCGGGCAAGGTCCCGGTGCAGGCCCTGACGGTGAAAGGCAAAGCCGCGCTCGCAAAATCCGCACGGGTCACGTCGTCGTTCGCCGCGCGCGCGCATCGTCATGACGCGCCGCTCGATGCCAACGGCAACGAGACGGCGGCTGCGCCGGTCGCCCACGCGACGCTGCATGGCATGAACAGTTCCTATGCGTCGCTGGTCGCCAAGCATGCGGCCGCGAACGGCCTGCCGGTGGCGCTGGTGCATCGCGTGATCATGCGCGAGAGCAAGTATAATCCGCGCGCGATCTCCAAGGGCAACTACGGGATGATGCAGATCCGCCTCGGCACCGCGCGCGCGCTCGGCTACAGCGGCGGCGTGCAGGGCCTGCTCGATGCCGACACCAACATGACTTACGCGGTGCGTTATCTTGCCGGCGCCTACAAGGTCGCGGGCGGCAATCATGATCGCACCGTCGCGCTCTATGCGCGCGGTTACTACTACGATGCCAAGCGCAAGGGCATGAACGCCTATTCGCTCGCCAATGCGCAGACCCGTCCGGTCGCCGCGCCGCAGGTTGCTCAGGCGCAATCCTCGGCCGAAGCCGCGCCGCTCTCGTCGATGCGGCACGAAGCTTCCGCGCTGCCGCCCGCGCCGGCGCAGGAAGGCGCCGCGGCGCTCGCGGAGCGCCTGACCTCGCACTGAGCTTTCGTCTGGATATGAAAATAAAGAGGCGCCGGCCGGTCCGGCGCCTTTTTGTTTTAGCGGCCCGTCAGCGCCGGCGTCTGGTTCTGCCCGAACAACGTCGTCAGCGGGCTGACGGTCTGTTGTTGCGGCTGCTGCGCCGGTGAGACGGTGCGGCGAAGCTTGCGCCGCGGCTTCTGCGCCCGCTTCGGCGTCGCGGCGGTGACGCCGGTTCGCGCGCGCGGCAGCATCACCAGCTGTGCCGGTTGTGATGGGGCGGCCTGGACCGATCCGGTGACGTCGCCGAGGGTCGCGGCGTCATCCGCGCCGACCGGCGGCAGCGCGTCGATCGCCGATTGCAGCGCCCGCAGCGGCACCGGCGGAGGCGGCGTTTCCTCGGCCGGACTGACCGGCAGTTCGGTCGAGCTGGCCTCGCCGATATCCATCGGCAGGGTGGCGCTCGGGATGTCGTTCAAGACCTCCACCGCATCGGCGGGCGCCTGATCCTGCGCGGTGGCCGGCAGGCTGACCCAGCGCAGACGCGCGCCGTTCGGATCGTTCCGCTCCGGCAGGTCGCGCAGCTTGGCCAGTTCGTCGGCGCGGCGCAGCGCGGCCTGCACCAGGAACGGACGCCATTCGGGATGGTCGTCGGCGCTGATCAGCGGCCCGCGCGGCGCAAAGGCGGCAGTGACCACGCGCGCCGGGACGCCCGGCGGCGAGGTGGAGGTGAGGCTGAGAGCGCCCAGCGTTACGAGGAACAGTGCGGAGACCCCGGCCAGCAGAAGCCGAAGAGTGGGAAACATGCGCAACTCATAGCTGAGTCGCGCGAGAGGCGAGAAGCAACCGGCCCTCGCGTTATCGGCGAGATGCACGCCAGACGAGTCCGGTGTGGCGGTCGACCGGCCGGACGGACAGCGGCAGGGCGTCATGGCGCGTTCCTCCGCCGAGGCAACGGCCGGGCCGCCGCGCGCGTTCCGGTCTTCCGGCCGGTGCGGCGGGATTTCGGGGACATGGACCGGCTGGGGGCGGCGTGACGGCGGCCTATCGCCTGCCAGACACCATTGCTAAAAGCCGTCCGGGGGCCTGTAGCTCAATGGTTAGAGCCGAGTGCTCATAACACTCTGGTTGCAGGTTCAAGTCCTGCCGGGCCCACCAGTTTCCTCGCCTTACGCCTGATGGATCGCCTGCCAGACCCGATACGGCGTCACCGGCATGTCGAGGTGATCGACACCGGCTGTCCGCAGTGCGTCGATGACGGCGTTCATGCACGCCGACATGGCGCCGGTCGTGCCGGTTTCGCCGACGCCTTTCGCGCCCAGCAGGTTGGCCGGCGTCGGCGAGGGGTTGTTCAGCAAATCGACCGACGGCAGGAGATGGGCGCGCGGCATCGCGTAGTCCATGAAGCTGCCGGTCAGCATCTGCCCGTCCTGCGGATCGTACAGGCAGCATTCCCCGAACACATGGCCTGCGCCCTGAACGATGCCGCCGACGATCTGCCCATCGGCGAGAGTCGGATTGAGAACGGTGCCGATATCGTCGACGGCGGTATAGCGCACGATGCTCGCCGTACCGGTCGCCTTGTCGATCTCGACCTCGACCACATGAGCGGCGGCTGGAAAAGCGCGCGATACGGGATTCTCCGCGAGCGTATCCAGCGGATGCTTTTGATCCGACTGATGCTGCTTGATCAGTTCAAGCAGCGAAACGGTGCGATCGGTTCCGGCGATGCGGAATTGGCCCTTGTCGAATTCCACGTCGTGCGGGTCCGCTTCCAGCGTGGTCGCGGCGAGCAGTCGTGCCTTCTCGATCACGGCGTTCGATGCGATCTTGAAGGCGCTCCCCTGCAGCATGCCCGAGCGCGAGCCGATCGAAGGATTGCCCTGCAGGCTCGGGCCGAACGGATCGGCGGAGCGCAGTTGCACCGCGCCGCGCGGCAAGCCGAGCCAGTTCTCGACCATGTCCGGAAAGACCGTTTCGTGGCCCTGGCCGCTCGGACCGGCGACGCAATACAGAACGATCGCTCCGCTACGGTCGAATTCGATCGCAACCTGATCGACGCGGACACCGCCGCCGCCGGACGGTTCGAAGAACGCCGCGCAGCCGCGACCCAAGAGTTTCCCGCGGCGGGCGGCCTGCGTCTTGCGGCTGCGGAAGCCTGCCCAGTCCGAGGCCGATTTCGCCTGCTTCAGCAGCGCCGGGAAGTCGCCGCTGTCCAGCACCGTACCGGTGCGTGTCGTGTACGGGATTTGCTTCGGTGTGATCGCGTTGCGCAGCCGCAGCGTCAGCGGATCGCAGCCGAGGCGTGCGGCGGCTTCGTCGACCAGCCGCTCGACGATATAAACGGCTTCCGGCCGGCCGGCGCCGCGATAGGCATTGGTCGGTGCGGTGTTGGTCATCACCTGGCGGTGGCGGCCATAAACGGCGTCGACGTGATAGATGCCGGCGCCGATGGTCTTGCCGTTGATGCTGTTGGTGAGCACGCCCGCGGATGTGAGATATGCGCCGGAGTCGCACAGCCATTCGGTGCGCAAGCCGATGAAGCGTCCGTCAGCGTCATAGGCCAGTTGTCCGCGCACCGTGATCGCGCGGCCATGATTGTCGGTGAGGAAATCCTCCGACCGCGTGGACAACCATTTGACCGGCCGCTTGAGCACGCGGGCGGCGTGCATCAGCAGCGGATATTCCGGAAACGGACTGGTCCGCGCGCCGAACGCGCCGCCGACATCGACCCGGTGCACGCGCAGCAGGTCTGGCGACACGTTGGCCAGCGCTGCCAGTTCATCGCGAAAGGCAAAGCCGCCCTGGCTGGCGCAGTAGATATCGAAACAACCCGTCGCCGCGTCGTGGCTGACAAGGGTGCCGCGCGGTTCCATCGGCGTCGGGGCGACGCGCGGGCTTTGCAGCGTCACCTCGACGATGCCGGCGGCACGCGCGAATGCGGCGGTGGTGTCCGCGTCGTTGCCGTATTCGAAATCGAAGCAGACATTGCCGGGAATGTTCTCATGCAGGCGTGGCGCATCGGCCGCGAGCGCGGCGTCAAAGCCGATCACCGGCGGCAGGTCGCGATACTCGATCTCGATCAGATCGGCGGCGTCGCGCGCGGCATTGGCGGTTGTCGCGATCACCAACGCCACTTCCTCGCCGACAAAGCGCACACGATCGCGCGCCATCATCGGCCGCTCGGGAATTTTGACGGTCTGTCCGTCCCGACCCGGTGGCGGAATCAACGGCATGGATTTGCCGAACGCGACGTTTTTCAGATCCTCTCCGGTGAAGACGGCAAGGACGTTTGGGCTGGCGCGCGCCGCGGCGGTGTCGATCGAAACGATGGTGGCGTGCGCCCGGTCCGACCGGCGGAAGAACGCATGGACCTGATCGTCGCGGTTCCAGTCGCTGGTGTAGCGCCCCTGGCCGGTGACAAGACGTTGATCCTCGCGGCGGCCTGTGAAGCGGTGGCTTGACATCGACTGAGACGGTTCCCGAGTTTGCGATCTACCCCCGAACTCTACCAGTGCGACGCTTCACCTGTCGCGGGGAACGAGGCGAACGCACGCGCGTCCTCGCAGATTTTTTCGGTGGGGCGAATTCCGAGAGGATTTCCTCGGTATGTTCGCCCAGGGTGGGCGGATAGCGGCCGGGCGCGCGGCGGCCGTCATAAAGGACCGGCCGGTGCAGGCAGCGGACGTCACCCATCTCCGGATGACGCACATGGTAAAAGCTCTTGTTGGTGATCACCTCGGGATCGGTCATCACATCGTCGATCCGATGCACGGGCGCGTGCGGCACATCGGCCCGCTCGAGGAGGCGCATCCATTCGGCGCGAGGACGCGTCCTGAAAACATCGGCCAGCAGCGCGTTGAGGGTTTCGCTGTTCTTGATCCGCTGCATGCGCGATGAGAATCGCGGATCGTTCTGCAGTTCGTTGCGATCGATGGCAGTGCTGAAGGCGATCCAGAATTTCTCCAGCGACGAAAGCTGCAAGCCGATCATCCGGCCATCCCGGCAGACGAATGCGTAGGCTTGCGAATAGGCCGCGCGCGTGCGCGAATCCATGACAACCTTGTCGCGGGTGAAGCTGGCGAAGACATCCGGCATGAACGACATGGTTGCCTCGATCATGTTGACGTCGACGCGGCGGCCGGTGCCGGTCGTTTGCCGCGCGAACAACGCGCCGAGGACGCCGTAACAGGCGTAGAAGCCGGCGAGCTGGTCCGAGATCGTCGGCCCGCGCACCACGGGATTCTCCGGATCGAGGAACAGGCCGAGCATGCCGCTCAACGACTGACCGATCATGTCGAAGGCCGGCCGCTGGCTGTTGGCGCCGCCCCGGTTGAAGCCGGAAATCGAGCAATAGATCAGACGCGGATTGACCTTTCGCAGCGTCGCGAAGCCGAGCTTGCTGCGCTCCATCACGCCGGGGCGGAAGTTCTCGATCAGCACGTCGGCGCTTTTGACCAGATCGAGCAGGGTCTTGCGTCCCGCCGCATCCTTGATGTCGACGACGATGCTGCGCTTGTTGCGGTTGTAGCCGACGAAATTCGGGCTGTATTTCCCCGTGCCGAAGGACCGGAACGGATCGCCGGTCGGCGGCTCCACCTTGATGACGTTCGCGCCAAGGTCCGCGAGCAGCAGGCTTGCATAAGGCGCGGTGATGAAGCTGCCCAGTTCCAGAACGGTGACACCGTTCAGGACGCGATCTCGCGCACGGCCCAGCGCACGGGCCCTGTCGCTCCGCCTCACGTTTGATCTCGCTTGTATTCGCCCATCCCCGGCCGATAGGTCTTGTCGTCGAGGAACTGCTTCATCGCCTTGGCGCGTCCGGACTCGGGATCGAGGAAACGCATTTCGCGCTCCTTGGCGAGAAGATAGTCGGCTGCCTGATCGATGCTCATACCGCGCACCATGCGCAGGCTTTCCTTGATCGTGCGCAGCGTTTGCGGATTCTTTTTGGCGAGCGATTCCGCCAGCGCCATGGTCTCGGCGCGGAGCCGATCGCGCGGCACGGATTTGTTGATCAGCCGGATTTCGGCGGCCTTCTTGCCGTCGAACGGCTCGCCGGTCATCGCGTACCAGACGGCGTCGCGATAAGAGAGGCCGTCCATGATCACTTTGCCGACGAGGCCGCCGGGAAGGATGCCCCAGTTCACTTCCGACAGTCCGAACTGCGCGTCGTCCGCCGCGATCGCGAAGTCGCAGGCGAAGAGCTGAACGAAGGCGCCGCCAAAACAGTAGCCATTGACCATCGCGATGGTCGGCTTCGGGAAAGTGCTCAACAGCGACCAGCGCCATTCATGATTGGCGAGCCGGGCGAGATAGCGCTGCTTCGGCTTGTCGTCGAGATCGCGGAAGAACAACTGGATATCCTGTCCCGCGCACCAGCTATCGCCCGCGCCGGTAAGAACGACGACGCGCGTGTCTTCATCCTCGGCCAATTCCTTGAGGACGTCGACCATCTCGAAATGCAGTTGCGGACTCATCGCATTGCGCTTCTCAGGACGATTCAGCGTGACGAATGTCGTTCCGTTCTCGCGCTCGACGCGCACCGTCTGCAATGTGCTGAAGTCCACCTGACGCTCCCATATCGAAGTGAGGTTTTTCACGTTCGCCCGCGCCTTTGTATCGAACCGGTCCAAATTATGTCAAACAACCAATCTATTGACCTTTTGTGCCTCGACATTTAGCGTTGCGGAAAACGGCACCGGGGAGGAAACGATGAGATTATCGGTATTATTTGCCGCTGTGCTGGCGTTGCTGATGCCGGTTTCGGCGCCGGCGCAGGACTGGCCGTCGCGGCCGATCTCGCTGGTGGTCCCTTATTCCGCCGGCACGGCCCCCGATGTGATCGCGCGCCTGCTCGGCAACCAGTTGGCCGCGCGGCTGGGACAGCCGGTGGTCGTCGACAACCGCGTCGGCGCGGGCGGACTGATCGGAACCGAATTTGCCGCGGCCGCGAAAGGCGACGGCTATACGCTGTTCCTTGGTTCGCTCGATACCCAGGCGATCATCGGCCACCTCTACAAGAACAAGCGTCAGGATCCGGCGACGCTGCTGCCGGTGTCGTTGCTCGGCCGCATCGTCAATGTGATCGCCGCTTCGCCGGCCTTGAAGATCGACAGCTTCGAGCAACTGCTGGTGGCGGGTAAAACCGGCCGCAGCTTCACGTTCGCGACGCCCGGCGTCGGCACCAATCTTCATCTCATCGGCGAGTTGATCAAGGCTTCGACCGGCGCCAATCTGGTGCATGTCCCCTACAAGGCCGCGAGCACCGGTTATACCGATGCGATGGAGGGGCGGATCGATCTGGTGATCGCCGGTCTGCCGCCGCTCGCGACGCTGCTGCGTGACCACAAACTCAAGGCGCTCGTCACGACCGCGCCGCAGCGGGTCGCGACGCTTCCCGATACGCCGACCATGGCGGAGCTGGGACACAAGGATCTTACGGTGGTCGGCTGGTTCGGCCTGCTGGTTCCGGCGGGAACCAGCCCGGCAATCGTCGACAAGCTGAACGCGGACGTGCGGGCGATCGCCCAGACCGACGAATATCGCAACCGGATGCAGGCGATGTTCATCGAACCGACGGCGAACAGCCCGGCCGAATTCGGGGCGATGATCAAGGCCGAGTCCGAACGGTTCGGGGATATCATCCGCCGCGCCAATCTCAGCATCCAGCAGTAGCCGGTATGCTAGCGCAGATTGATATCGAGCTGGACGGTATCGCCGCGATAGATGCCGATGCCGATGTAAAGGATCTTGTCCTTTTTATCGAAGGCGATGCGGCTGACATTGGCGACGGGACTGTTGAGCGGGATTTGCAGGAGGCTTGCGGTCTCGACATCGGCCATGCCGATGGTCATGCGCTGCCTGGCTTTGCCGATCTGATCGGCGGCGATCTCATGCAGGATCGGCAGCGTCGGCCGTTGCCGGAACTGCGCCGGCGATCCCATCCGGTAGATGTCGTAATCGAGATAAAAGGTGCCGAGCAGATAAGGATGGCCGTCGCGTGAATGGATACGCCGCATCATCTGGTATTTTTTGGCGGGCGTGCCTTCCGTGCTCAGGCCGGCGGGGAGGGCGCTCAGAGCCTTGGTCGACAGCGTTTCGATATCGGCGCCCTGGTGCGCGAAGATCAGCGATTTCCAGTCGATCTCCAGCATGTGCGGGACCAGATCGGCCGGCGCGCTGCGGACAAAGGTACCCTTCGCCCGGTAGCGAACCAGCAGGCCTTCGGCCTCCAGCACACCGAGGGCTTCGCGGATCGTGCCGCGCGCCACGTCGAAATCGAGCGCCAGCTGGTCGACATTCGGGATGCGGCTGCCGACCGACCATCGTTTCGAGGTGATCCAGTTCCGGAACAGGGTTGCCAACTGCAGATAGACAGCAACGCGGCTCCGGCTGAGATCGATCGATGGTTTGGACGCGGTCATGGAGATTTCGGTTGGTTGCGAGACGTCGCGAAGCTTGAATTCATAATATGGATGTTGAGGCCAAAGCTAGTGGCCCGATGGGCATGAACGGGTAGGAAGGAAAACGAAGATGGCGGTTCAACTGATCTGTTGCTCGCATAGCCCGTTGATGACGACGGATGTGGAGGAAACACAGCCGGAGACCCACGCATCGTTCTTCCGGGAACTGGATGCCTGTGCCAGGGAGCTGCACGCGTTCAATCCGGATCTGGTGGTGATCTTCGGCCCGGATCACTTCAACGGCTTCTTTTATGAGCTGATGCCGGCCTTCTGCATCGGCACGGCAGCGGTGGGAAGCAAGGATTGGCACCTCGAAAGCGGTCCCTTGCGGGTGCCGCGCGAGCTCGCTTTGTCGTGCATCCGGTTTTTGCAGAACAAGGACTTCGATCTGGCGCTCTCGCACGACATGCGGGTCGACCATGGCATGACGATCCCGCTCTACAAGCTGACCGGCGCGCTCAGCCGCTACAATGTGCTGCCGGTGTTCATCAACTGCGCCGCCGATCCGCGGCCGTCGTTCCGCCGGGCGCGGAAGTTCGGCGAGGCGATCGGCGAGTTCCTGGCCGGGACGAATCTGCGGCTGACCCTGATCGGTTCCGGCGGACTGTCGCACGATCCGCCGACTCCGCGTCTCGAGATGAGTCCGCCCGATGTCGCGCAGCGGTTGATCAAGCGGCATATCCCGTCGCAGGACGAACTCGATGCGCGGGAAAACCGCGTGGTGCGGGCCGCCCGCGACATGGTCGTCGGCAAGGGGCCGTGCCTGCCGCCGAGCGAGCAATGGGACCGCGACTTCCTCGACAAATTCGTGTCCGGCAAGCCCGACGTCTTCGACACCATGAGCGACGCGGAGATCGACCGCATCGCGGGCTTCGGCGCGCACGAGGTGCGCACCTGGGTCGCCGCCGCGGCGGCCGCGCGGAAAATCGGCGAGATCCAGTCCACCGTCAAATATTATCACCTCGTGCCGGAATGGATCACCGGCATGGGAATCGTCACGGCGCAGGCGTAACGCCTGCGATCGTCGCTCCACCGCGCTCCACCCGTTTCTGATTGAGGTTTCTTCGCCGTGTCCGCCATGAACGTTCGATCCGGTTTCGCGCCGTCGGGTGACGTGAACATCCATTTCCGCCATGTCGGATCGCGGGGCAAAACGCCGATTCTGATGATTCATGGCATGTCGTTTTTCTCTTACGACTGGATGGGTGTGGCGTCTGCGCTCGCGAGCGACCGCGAAGTGGCGGCGATGGACCAGCGCGGATTCGGCGAGTCCGGCTGGAGCCCGACGCGTAATTACGGTCTGCGCCAGCAGGCCGCGGACATGATCGCGGTGATGGACAAGCTCGGCTGGGAGCAAGCCATTCTCATGGGGCATTCGGCGGGCGGGCGGATTGCGCTGTGCACGGCCTCGTGGTTTCCCGCGCGCGCCAAGGCGCTGATCTGCGTCGACTTCGCGCCGGATCTGGCGCCGCCGGGCCGGCGCAAGGTCGCCGACCAGATCGGCCGGCAGCCCGATGTCTTTTCAAGCGTCGATGAGGCGCTCGCTTATCACAAGCAGGATCCCGCCTTGCCGGCGGATGCGCCGATGCGCAAACGGTTCGAGGCGTTCCTCAAGCCGGTGCCCGGCGGCGTTCAGCTCAAGCGCGATCTGCACTATCGCGATCAGTTCCGTCACGTTCTCGAAACCGGCAAGTCGCATCCGCCGGAGGTCGACGCCTGGGAGCTGCTCAAGGCGATCACGATCCCGCTGCTCGTGGTTCGCGCCTCGGGGTCCGATCTGTTCGCGCCGGAGACGTTGCCGAAAGTGCAGGCGATGAATCCGCGAGCCGTGACCGAGGTCGTGGAGGGAAGTCACGACCTCGCGCGGGACAATCCCGTGCAGCTATCGGCGGTGATCGGCCGGTTTGTCGCGTCGCTCGGCTGACATCGGCGCGAGAAAACGCTAGATGCGCGTCTCGTTGAACGTGCCGGTCGCGAACATCTCGTCGACGTCGATGACGCGCGTTGCCAGACCCTGTTCGTAGGAATAGCGCGCCATGGTCTCGAGCGTCCGGCGGTTTCCGGCGCCAAGGCCGTAGGGCCAGAAATCCGGTCCCATCACATTGACGGTGCTTTCGAACTCGGCCGTGACCCAGGGCAGGCCGACCTTCAGTGCCGTGGTCTCGGCAAGGTCAGCATCGGCGATGGCTTTCGCCTGAGCGAACGCCTTGTAGAGGCTGGTCGCGAGCCACGGCGATTGTTCCAGCACGTCGCGGCGGATCCCGACCGCGTGCATGATCGGGAAGATCCCGGTCTTGCGGAAATAGGTCTGTTCGGCCTGGCGATAGTCCGGGAACAGACGGGCGACATGCTGATGCCCTTCGACGAAGCAGGACGGCCGCCGCGCCGACATCAGCGCATCGATTTCACCGGCGGCCAGCAGTTCCGACAACGATGTGTCGTGCCGCGTCGTCAGCGGAAAGCCGTCCGGCAGGTTCAAGGGAAACTTGTCGCGACGTCCGGGGACTTCCAGGCCGCCCTGAACCCACTCCATGTCCTCGACCGAGATGCCGTATTCGTCGCGCAGGAACCCTCGGAACCACATGACGGCGGACATCTGATATTCGGGGACGCCGATGCGCTTTCCACGCAGATCCTGCGGACCGTTGATGCTGCGGTCGGTGCGGATATAGACCGCCGAGTGGCGGAACATCCGCGACAGGAACACCGGAATTGCTACATAGGGCGCGATCCCGCGCGACAGCGAGATCAGATACGGACTGAACCCGATTTCGGCGACCTCGAACTCGCCATGAAAGAAGGCGCGTTCGAAGCATTCCTCGACCGGCATGGTGAGATGATTGACGGCGCAGCCCTCGACCGTCACCCGCCCGTCTTGCAGCGCGCGCGTGCGATCGTAGTCCCAGGTCGCGATCGTCAACGGTAGCGGGCTCATGGAAGTGTCGCTCTCGAATGCTTCATTGCCGGCGCGGCCGGACCGCGTCGGGCGTGCAGTGCCTTATGTCCGGCATATCGTGCCGCAAGCGACAATTTCACGCCGCTTGTTGAAAGTCCATACTTACGTTCTTTTGCTCGGGGCGGCGGCGGACTGCCTTCAAAAATAGCGGTCTGCCTGGCCTATTGGCAAATAACCATATATCTGTATCATTGAATGATATCGGACAGGACGGGTCATTCGCCATGAAATGCTGGCTTGGTGCGATTGCGGGCTTGATGGCGCTGTTGACGGCGCATCCGGGTGTTGCCGAGGACTATCCGGCCCGCCCGATCACGATCGTCGTCGGCATCTCGCCCGGCGGGATCACCGATGTGACCACGCGGATTTTCGCCGAAGCGGTGGCGAAGCGGCTGGGGCAGCGCATCGTGGTGGAGAACCGCACCGGAGGCGGCGGCGCGGTGGCGGCGACGACCGTGCAGAATGCGGCGCCTGACGGTTATACGCTGCTTGCGTTCCTCGGGTCGCAGCAATCCGCGGTCCCGGCGATCCAGAAAGTTCAGTTCGATCCGATCAAGGGCTTTACGCCGGTGACGCTGTTGTTCGATCTCGTCACCTTCATCGCCGTGCCGGCTGACAGTCCGGCGAATACGATGAGCGAGCTGCTGGCCTATGGCAAACGCAAGGACGGCGGATTGAGCTTCGGCTCGCCGGGGATGGGGACGCCATCCCATCTCCTCGCAGCGCGGCTCGCGCGCGCGACCGGCACACCGACGCAATATGTTCATTATCGTGGCGGCTCGCCGATGATGACCGATCTGGTCGCCGGGCGCGTCGATTTCGCGTTGCCGACCTTCACGGTCGCGCAAGGCTTCTATCGCGAAAAGAAAATCAAGGTTCTGGCGATCGACGCGGACAAACGCGCTGCGGAAATGCCGGAAGTGCCGACGCTCACCGAACTCGGCTTCGGTGCGGAAAAGGTTGCGAGCTGGGTCGGGCTCGCGGCGCCGGCTGGGACCGACGATGCTATCGTGCGCAAACTCAACGACGCCTTTATCGCGGCATCCCAGGATCCCCAGTTGCAGCAGCGTCTGACGGCGAACGGCACGCCGATCCACACCAGCTCACCGGCCGAGATGGGCCGCCTTCTCAATGAGGAGGTTACCCGTACGCAGGAACTGGTGCGCGCGCTCGGCATCAAGCAATAAGGCGGCGCGCGAGCCGATTTTTTGGCCCGACCGATCCGGTCTTTGTGACCGGATCATCCTGCGCTTGGCGGGGCCGGTGGAACCGGCATCGGGATCAATTCGCCGATTCCCTCGAGGTCTGATCCAAATTTTCCGCGAAGGGGCATAGGCCAATCTCGTCGCGCGCCGTCGTCAGGAGGAAATAATCGGCTGACGATCGCGCGCCGGAGCATGCATTTCTTTTTATTTTTTGCGCTGCGTTGCGCGCTGCTGAAACGTCCTTCTATCTGGAAAGCCAACAAGGCGGTTTTCCAGGGTTTGTGTCGATGGGCGCTCCGTATATCCCGAAGACGGCACCGTTCGGTGACGAAGAGATCGAGTTGTTGAACCGGGTCGTCGGTCCGGCCAACGATCGGCAGCGCGCTTGGCTTGCGGGGTTTCTCGCCGGAATTGAATCGGCGGCCGGCGTCGCGCCACCGACGGTCGCGCCGCCGGTGGCGGCGGAGCCGTTGACCATCGTCTTCGCGAGCGAGTCCGGGAACTCCGAACGTCTCGCCGGCGATCTTGCCAAGGTCGCGCGCAAGAATGGTCTCAAGCCAAGCATTGTCGATCTTGCCGATCTCGACTTGCCATCGCTCGGCAAAACGCGGCGGCTGGTGGTGATCGCGGCGACCTGGGGCGAAGGCGATCCGCCGTCGCGCGCCGTGGAAAAATACAATGAGTTGATGCAGGCCGATTTTGGCCGGCTCGATGGCGTCGAGTACAGCGTGTTGGCGCTCGGCGATTCCGCTTATGTCGAGTTTTGCGCGGTCGGCAAGGCCATCGATGCGCGTCTCGAGGCGCTCGGCGCCCGTCGCGTTGTCGACCGCGTCGATTGCGATCTCGATTTCGAGAAGCCGGCAGCGGACTGGATCGGGAGGGCCGTTCAGAAGCTCGCGCCGGCCGAGGCCGGCACCGGAACGGTGATCGCCGTCGATTTCGCCAAGGCGGGCGCCGCGAAAACCGAGATCGTCGAGGCGGATATCACGGACCTGATCGATCTCAACTCCTCCCGGTCCGACAAGGAGACCGTGCACCTCGCCTTGAGCTTCGAGGGCGCGGTACCGCCCTACGAGCCCGGCGACTCGCTGGACCTTTATATCGAGAACGATCCCGTGGAGATCGACGATGTGCTCGCGGCGGCGGGGCTCGCCCAGGACACGGCGCTGCGCGACGAATTGCGCACGCGCGATATTCACACGCTCTCGCTCAAGAACCTCGACGCTTACGCCACGCTGACCGGCCATCAATACGTGAAATCATTGATCGACAGCGGTGAGGCGAAAGCCTGGATCGAAGACCGGCAGTTGATCGATCTTTTGTCGTTCTTTCCGATCGCGATCACCGCCGACCATCTGCGGGCGATCACCCGGCCGCTGGCGCCGCGCGCTTATTCCATCGCGTCGTCGCGCCGCGACGTCGGCAACGAGGCGCATCTCCTGATCTCGGCGGTGCGCTATCGCGCACATGGCCGCGATCGCAAGGGCGTCGCGTCGACCTATATCGCGGAGCGGCGCAAGCGCGGCGACAAGGTGCGCGTCAAACTGCGCGCCAACAAGCATTTCCGGCTGCCGGCCGCCGACAAGGACATCATCATGGTCGGGCCGGGGACCGGCGTCGCGCCGTTCCGCGCTTTTCTCCAGGAGCGCCGCGCGAGCGGGGCGACGGGCCGCAACTGGCTGTTCTTCGGCGACCGGACGTCGACCCACGACTTCCTGTATCAGCTCGAATGGCAGGAGGCGGTGAAAGACGGCGCGCTGACGCGCATGGATGTGGCGTTCTCCCGCGACCGGCCGGAGAAGGTCTATGTCCAGCACCGCATCTGGGAGCAGCGCCATGACCTCGTGGCATGGCTGGAAGGTGGTGCCTCGTTCTATGTCTGCGGCGATGCCAAGGAGATGGCCGGTTCGGTGCGCCAGGCCGTCGAGACAGCCTATGCCGATGTGAAGTCGGCTACGCTCGAACAGGCCGCCGAATTCGTCCGTCAGCTCGAGCGCGACAAGCGCTATCTGACCGATACCTATTGAATCATCGCGGCCGCGCGCAGGCGCATCGCGCCAATGGTGCTTTCCATGAGCAAAGAACTCTCCCGCAACGAGCATATCAAGGACGCCAGCAACTTCCTGCGCGGCACCATCACCGAGGGGCTCCGTGATCGGCTCTCCGGATCGATCGTCGAGGACGATCAGCAGCTCGTGAAGTTTCACGGGATGTATCTTCAGGACGACCGCGATTTGCGGGCGGAGCGGGGCCGCAAGAAGCTGGAGAAAGCCTTTGCCTTCATGCTGCGGGTGCGAATCACCGGCGGTGTCCTGACCTCGCAGCAATGGCTCGCGCTCGACCGGATCGCGCGCACTTATGCCAATGGATCGATGCGCCTGACGACCCGCCAGACCGTTCAACTCCATGGCGTGATCAAATCGAACCTGCGCGCGACCCTGAAGGAGATCGACGCGCAACTGCTCAACACCATCGCGGCCTGCGGCGACGTCAATCGCAACGTGATGTGCAATCCGAACCCGTATCAGTCGCGGGCGCATGCCGCGGCGCAGACCCTGGCGCAGGCGATCTCGGATCATCTGACGCCGCGCTCCGGCGCCTATCGCGAGATCTGGCTCGACGGCGAGAAGATCGCCGGCGCGCCGCAGCCCGATGAAGTGGTCGAGCCGATCTATGGCCGCACCTATTTGCCGCGGAAATTCAAGGTCGCCGTCGCGGTGCCGCCGTCGAACGACGTGGACCTCTATGCCAACGATCTCGGCTTTATCGCTGTCGTCAACGACGTCGGCGATGTGACGGGCTGGAACGTGGTGGCGGGCGGCGGCATGGGCATGACCCATGGCGAGCCGGACACCTATCCGCGCACCGCGGACATGCTCGGCTTTTGCGCCACGGATCAGGCCGTCGCGGTGGCCGAGGCGGTCGTCACCACGCAACGCGACTGGGGCGACCGCGCCAACCGCAAGCATGCACGCCTCAAATACACCATCGAGGATCGCGGGCTGGACAATTTTCGCGCCGAAGTCGCGCGTCGCGCGGGGATCACGTTCGGGGAGCCGAAACCGTTTGTGTTCACCGCGATGGGCGATCGCTACGGCTGGGTCGAGAGCGGCGACGGCCGGGCGCATCTCACCTTGTACGTGCAGAACGGCCGTGTTCAGGATGGTGGTGTCGGACACGATCAGATGTCGGCGTTGCGGCAGATCGCCGAGCTGGGCGTCGGTGATTTCCGCATCACCCCGAACCAGAATCTGGTCATCGCCAATATTCCCCTCGCGCATCAGGACGCGGTGAACCGCATCGCCAAGGCCGCGGGTCTGCTGGCGCCATGGTCGGGTTTGCGGCGCAATTCGATGGCCTGCGTCGCATTGCCGACCTGCGGTCTCGCGCTCGCGGAAAGCGAACGCTATCTGCCGACCTTGCTCGATGCGCTCGACGACAGCCTCGCACGTCACGGCCTGTCCGCCGACGACATTGTCATCCGCATGACCGGCTGCCCCAACGGCTGCGCGCGGCCCTATCTCGCCGAGATCGGTTTGGTCGGGAAAGGACCGGGGCGATACAATCTCTATCTCGGCGCGGCGTTCGACGGATCGCGTCTGTCCAAGCTCTATGCGGAAGACCTCGATCACGACGCGCTTGTTGCCGCGCTCGATCCGGTATTCGCGGCTTATGCGACGGATCGGCAGGCGGGCGAGCGGTTCGGCGATTTCACGATCCGCGCCGGTTTTGTCGCGCGTACGTCGAACGGGCGCGACTTCCATGCCAATGTCCGGGGGCGCGCATCATGACGGGCCGCGTTCCCGCCGATCTCGGGCCCGCGCGCATGCAGCCCCTGGCGCGGTTGCCGCTGTTCTTCGCGTTGCAGGGCAAGCGGGTGGTGATCGCGGGCGGGACGCCGGCCGTGGCCTGGAAGGCAGAGCTGATGTCCGCCAGCGGCGCCACGGTTGATGTTTATGCGCCGGAGCCGTGCGAGGAGTTGCGCGCCGTCGCGGTGTCGCCGCCTGACGGCCCGATCGTGCTTCATCCGCGCGCGTGGATGCCGGCCGATCTCGCCGGCGCGGCGCTCGCCATCGGCGGGTTCGATGATGACGATGAAGCGCGGCAATTTGCCGAGGCGGCTCGCGCCGCCGGCGTGCCGGTTAACGTGATCGACAATCCGGCGTTCTGCGATGTCTCGTTCGGCGCCATCGTCAACCGCTCGCCGCTCGTCGTCGGCATCTCGACGGACGGCGCCGCGCCGGTGTTCGCGCAGGCGATCCGCGCCCGGATCGAGGCGCTGCTGCCGCAGGGCTTCGCGGCCTGGGCGGCGGCGGCATCGCGCTGGCGGGCGCAGCTCAAGGCGGCCGGGTTGTCGTTCGCCGGCCGCCGCAGGTTCTGGCATTTGTTCACGGCGCAGGCGCTGAATGATCCCGGCAATGCGCCGTTGGCGCGCGATTTCGCGCGGCTGGTCGCCGAGGTCGAAGCGCTCGGCGCCGCGGTGGAGAACGGCACGATTACTTTTGTCGATGCAGGCTCCGGCGATCCGGAACTTCTGACGCTGCGTGCGGTGCGCGCGCTGCAGTCCGCCGATGTCGTACTTTACACCGCCGCCGTGCCGCCGCCCGTGCTCGATTTCGCGCGGCGGGAGGCGAGCCGCCTGGCGACGCGGTCAGGCAACGACGTTTCCGCGATGGCGCTCGATCTCGCCCGCCGAGGCCGTCGCGTGGTGCATGTGTCGACTGGCGGGGCGGCCGCCTTGTCCGAAGCCGCTCGCCGCGCCTGCCTGGCCGAGAGCATCGCGGTTGCGAGCGTACCCGGTATTACGGTGTCGCGGCCGCGCGGGTTGCGCGCGCGCGTGACGCGGCTCGTGGGTCGCTGATCAGCCGCACGATGCGTTTGCCGTCCGCTGCGAGCCCGTTCATCAGCGCGGCGACGCCCACGCGGGATGGCGCGACCGGGATGCGCTGCGCCTCGCGCCGCGCGAAGTCGAGAATTTCGGATCCGATAGCGTCGTCATGAACCAGCACGTCGGC
>JAHBZF010000068.1 GCA_019635575.1 Pseudolabrys sp.
TCGCGCGAGGCCGACTTCGCCTACACGCAGGATGTCGGCCGCGCGTTCCGCGCGATCTATCCGGAGCTGGTGCGGCGCAATTACGCGACGCCGTTCACGGATGCGCAGCGCGAGGAGCAGTTGATCCGGCGCGGGCGCTATGTGGAGTACAACCTGCTCTACGACCGCGGCACGATCTTCGGCCTGCGCACCGGCGGCAATGTCGACTCGATCCTGTCGTCGATGCCGCCCGTGGTGAAGTGGCCGTAGAGTCTTTCAATTTATCTTATCGCGTTTTCTTGACGCGAACCGGTCTCCACTTCGCTCGAAAGCGTTCTAGCTTCTCACCGCCTGCGCGATCATCGCCAGCGCGCCGATGACGACCACGGCGTCGAGCATCGCCGTGTGCACCTTTACCGGCAGATGTTCGACCAGCAGCTTGGCAAGGAACGCGCCGGGAAAGGCGATCACGCCGATCAGCAAGGCGAGCGCGATCACCTGCGGCGTGATAATGCCGGAGAACCCGAACATCGAAATCTTCACCACCGCCATGGCGATGGAGATCACTGCGTCGGTCGCCACCACCGCCGCGCCTTCAAGCCCCGCCGCCAGCAGCAGCGACACCAGGATGACGCCGGAGCCGGTCGTCCCCCCGGTCAGCAGACCATAACCGGCCGCGCTCACGCCTAGCCCGGTGTCGCCGAGCGTGGCGCTGCGCGCCTTGAGGATGCGTCGCAGCGGCACGCTCAAGGCAAGCATCGCGCCGATGACGATCAGCGCGCCGCGATTGTTCAGGAGCGTATAGCCGTAAGCGCCGACCACGCAGGTGAAGCCGGCGATAAAGGTGACGAGCAGCGCGCGGCGTCCGTCGACGAAGCGATAGAACGCGATGGCGCGGCTGACATTCGTGAACAGCGCCGAGATGGCGATGATCGGCACCACCGGCGCGGCGCCGACCATCGGCACCAGAACGAGCGGCATCAGCGCGCCGGTGCCGTAACCCGCGACGCCGCCGACCACGGAGGCGAACAGCGCGGTAACAGCGACCAGCACGAGTTGCAGGAGCGAAATATCGGCGAGTGCGTCGGCCACAGCGCGACGTGTAGTCGGGTTCGCTGGCGCTGCCCAGCCCGTCTCGCGCAGATCTGCCCGCGTATCCCCGTTGCCGTCGCAACACTGCATGAGCGGCCCGCTTCCGGCGCAGACCACGGACGTCGCTGTCGCATTGACCGCACCGCGGGCGCCCGATCAAATCCGCAACGACACATTCAGAAACTGCCACGGGGGCGCGGCGTGCGACTGAAAGCCGGATTACTCTTAGCAATCGCAGCAATTCTGATGCCGCACACCTCTGCGGCGCAGCAGGACTGGCCGACACGCGGCATTACCCTGGTGGTACCGTTCGCGGCCGGCGGCGGGACCGATGCCATCGCCCGCGTCATCGCCGAGAAGCTGGCGACGCGGCTCGGGCAGCCGGTGGTGGTCGAGAACAAGGCTGGCGCCGCCAGCGCAATCGGCACCGCCTATGTCGCCAAGGCCGCCCCTGACGGCTACACGCTGCTGATGACCACGAGCAGCGCGCAGGTGATCCTGCCGCTGACGCAGCCGGCGGGTTCGCTCAACTACGATCCGGTCCGCGACTTCCGGCCGATCACCCTCACGGCCACGCTGCCCAATCTGCTGGTCGTCAGCCCGAAAGTGCCGGCGAACAACGTCGCCGAATTCATCGCCTATGCCAAAGCAAGACCGGGCCACATGTCGTTCGCGTCGAGCGGCAACGGCACGATCACGCATCTGATCGGCGAACTGTTCAATGCCCGCGCCGGGATCGAAGCCGTGCACGTACCCTATCGCACCGGCGCGCAGGCCGCGCCCGACACGATGGAGGGGCGCGTCCACTATCAGTTCGACAACATCATCTGGACGCTGCCGATGGTGCGCTCGGGCCAGCTTCGCGGGCTTGCCATCACCTCGCGGGAGCGCTCGCAACTCGCGCCCGACATTCCGACAGTCGCCGAATCGGGACTGCCCGGCTTCGAGGGCATCACCTGGCTCGCCCTGGTCGCACCGGCCAAGACCCCGGACAACGCCATCGCGCGGCTCAACGCCGAAGTCGCGGCGGTGATCAAGGATCCCGACACGGTCCGGAAAATGGCGTCCGCCGGCGCCGAACCGCCGACCGCATTCGGTCCCGACGGCTATCGGGCGCTGCTGTCGGAAGACATCGCCCGCTGGAAAGCCGTCTTCGACGAAGGAAAGATCAAACTGAAATGAGTTTCCGCTCTCTCGTTGCCTCCGAACGGCCGCTGGTCATTCCCGGCGCCTACGACGCCATCAGCGCGCGTCTGATCGAGCGCGCCGGCTTCAAAGCCTATTTCACCGGCGGCTTTCCGATGATCGGCGCGCGCTGGGGCCTGCCCGACATCGGGCTGGCGCAACTCGGCGAACTGTCGCTTGCGGTGCGCGACGTGACAATGGCGTCGTCGTTGCCGTTCATGGTCGACGGCGACAACGGCTATGGCGACGTCAAGAACGTGGTGCATACGCTGCACACCTACGAACGGCTCGGCGCCGGCGCGATCATGCTGGAGGATCAGGTGGCGCCGAAACGCTGCGGCCACATCGCCGGCAAGGACATCGTGCCGGCGGCGGAGATGGTGGCCAAGATCCGCGCAGCGGCGCAGAACCGCATCAATCCCGACACCTTCATCCTCGCGCGCACCGACGCGCGCGACGTCGCCGGTCTCGACGAAGCCTATCGCCGCGCGGAAGCCTATCTCGCCGCCGGCGCAGACGGCTTGTTCATCGAGTCGCCGCACGACGTTGCCGAACTGGAGCAGATCGCCCGCAAGTTCGACGTGCCGCAGATGGCCAACATGCTGGAAGGCGGCCGCACGCCGATCCTGACGCCGAAGGAATTGTCGGACATGGGCTTCCGGATCGCGATCTACGGCATCTCGTTGCTGATGCACGCGGTCAAGACGATGCAGGACGTGCTGGCGAAGCTCGCGCGCGGCGACACCAGCTTCATCGGCCACGGCGTCGGCTTCGAGGAATACAAGACCATCGTCGGCTTCAACGACTGGGCCAACATCGAAAACGAGTTCGGTCGCGGGACGTGATCGCGCCTAGTCCGTTCGCGCGGCCTGATCGGCGATCTGCGCGACCGTCGCCGGATCGGTCGGGAAGCCGGCGGCGATCCAGGCATGTTCGGCCGTCGCAAGAGCTGCGCCGAGCGCCGGGCCCTTGGCGACGCCGCGCGTCATGAAGTCGGCGGCGCGCAGCGGAAACACCGGCACCGACCAGCGTTGCGGCAGCGTCGTATAGGCGGCCCACGCCGGATCGTTCACCGCCGCGTGCGAGCGCGACCAGCCGACCAGCGCGTGATCGGTGAAATTCTCCGGCCCGGCTTCGTAGAGCATCGCCCGCGCGCGGTTCGGGATCGGCGGCGGACCGCGCCACCAGTCCTCGGCGATGGAAATCAGCCGGTCGAATTCGGAGTTGGTCAGCCGCAACCGGTCGCGCAGACGCTCGGCATCCTCGACGATCGTCACCGCCATGACGCCGAGCCGGCGCATCGCCGCGCCCGGTAAAGGGAGCGCCCGTTCGATGGCGACGAGCCGTTCGAGGTGCGCAAGATTGGCGACGCCGGCGAGCACGCGCGTCAACAACCCTGAATCGTTCATCGCCGTCAGCGTCGCGACCGCGCCCGGCGCGACCAGAAGCTTGACCAGCTCGGCGCGCACGCGCTCGCGCGACAGCCGGTCGAGCCCCTCGCGGCCGCGGATGCAGGCGAGCAATCCGTCATGGTCGAGATCGCCGCGGCCGTAGGCGGCATGAAAGCGGAAGAAGCGCAGGATGCGCAGATAATCCTCCTCGATCCGCCGCGACGGCTCGCCGATGAAGCGCACATGCCGCGCCCGCAGGTCCGGCAACCCGCCGACCGGATCGTGGACCCGGCCGTCGAGACCGGCGCTCAACGCATTCATGGTGAAGTCGCGGCGCTGCGCATCCACCGTCCAGTCGCGGCCGAACGCGACCGTTGCGTGCCGGCCGAAGGTCTCGACATCCTGCCGCAAGGTCGTGACCTCGAACGGCTTGCTCTCGATCACCACCGTCACAGTGCCGTGGGCGATGCCGGTCGGCACCGCCTTGAAGCCGGCGCGCTCGGCGCGGGCCAGCACCTCGTCCGGCAGCGCCGTGGTGGCGATGTCGATGTCGCCGATCGGCTCGCCCAGCAAAGCATTGCGCACCGCGCCGCCGACGACGCGCGCTTCCTCGCCGCCGCTGTTGAGCGCGAGCATCAGTTGCGACAGCGGCCCGGAGGCGAGCCACGGCGCATCGGTGATGGTCACGCGCTCGCTCATCGGATCCGCCCCGGCACGAACTGACCGCTCTCGTCCACATGCGCCGGCACGTATTCACGGCCGACCGGGGCGCCGGAATGATTGGCGAGATAGATGAAGCTCGACAGCATCAGGATCAGCGCGGCGATGGTCAGCCAGGCGAGCCGCGCCCACGGCCAGTTGTCCGGATGCAGCAGTCCGCGCCGCGTCGCCACCAGGAACACGGCGTACAGCACGAACGGCACCAGAAACAGCGCCACCTCGGTGAGCACGGGACGGATCATGATCGGATCATGCTCATCATCATGGGCCAGGAAACGTCATGGGCCGAGAATCCGGTCGTGGAGGTTCTTCAGGATGCCGGCGGTCACACCCCAGATATTGCGCTCGCCGAACGGCACCGCATAGACGGTGCGCGGCAGGCCCTTCCATTCGCGCGTGGTCGTCTTGCGGTTGCCGGGCTCCAGCAGAAACGGAAGCGGCACCTCGAACACATGATCGACCTCGGCGGTGTTGAGCGTCAGCGCGAAATCGGGCGACACCCGCGCCACCGTCGGCACGATGCGATAGCCGAGCGTAGTCATATAGAGATCGAGATAACCGATCGGCGTCACGAAAGTCCGGTCGAGACCGATCTCCTCTTCCGCCTCGCGCAGCGCCGCCGCCAGCGGATCGGCATCGCCCGGGTCGATCTTGCCGCCGGGAAAGGAAATCTGCCCCGGATGGTCGGGCAAATGCGCCGCGCGCTGGGTGAACAGCACGGTCGGCTCGTCGCGCTCGACGATCGGCACCAGCACCGCCGCCGGGCGAATCGGCCGCACCATGGCGATCTCGGTCATCACCGGATCGATGTCATGGTCGCCCCGCCTCGGCACGATCTTGGGATCGCGCAAGCCCGCGGGGACATCGAGCGTCAGCCGTTCCGCCGCGCGCGCGAAGAAATCGTCCGAGGAAAAGATCGCGGCACGCGCCGCCTCAACGCTCATGCGAACTCCCTGAGGCTGTCGGCCTCGGCCATGGGGAAGAAGACTCCGGCCGAAGCGACGCCGAACATGCGCCGTCCGTCCACATCGCGCTCCTCGCCCAGCGCGACAAGGTCATAAAACAGCGCCCGCGTCACCTTCGCCCACAGATCGCGCCGGACATGCAGATAGGGCTTGAGCCCGCCGGTCGCCGATTCCGCCTCGAACCGCAAGCCGTGCCCGGCGCCGCAGTCCACCCAGTCGTCGACATTGGTGCGGAATCGCAAGATCGGGTGTTCGCTGCCCTCTTCCTGCCGCATCTCCACCGCCAGAAACGGCGCGTCATCGACGGTGATGCCGACTTTCTCCACAGGCGTGACCAGAAAATAGCGGTCGCCCTCCCGCTTGAGCACCGAGGCGAACAGCTTGACCAGCGCCGGCCGGCCGATCGGCGTCTTCATGTAGAACCAGGTTCCATCGCCGGCGATCCGCATATCAATGTCGCCGCAGAACGGCGGATTCCACAGATGCACGGGCGGCGGCCCGCGCTCGCCGCGCGGCACCCCTGCCATCAGCGCATCCAGCCCGCTCTGCCCTGTCTTCGCCATGGTTTGCCTATGCAGTTCAACGTCCTAGATGCCTGTTCGCATTTTCGTGATTCAGCACCGGACGGCCGGAAGATAGCGTAAGCTGTCGTTCGACAAAGCCACTCTATCAGCGCCGGTCGATATCCGGGATCGCCCTTTCGCTGGCAGGCGGTGTGCAAAGAACGCACGCGACGACGCAACGCGAATACCGAATGGATGTGAGCGAGACGGAGCCAGCATGACGGCGACCCCTGAGAAACTCGAAGACATGATCGTGCGCCAGGCGGAGGCGACCTCCGCCCATGTCCGCGCCGCGCGCGACGCGATCGGCGCGGTGATTTTCGGCCAGGAGACCGTGGTCGAGCGCGCGCTGATCACCGTGCTCTCCGGCGGCCACGCGCTGCTGGTCGGCGTGCCGGGTCTCGCCAAGACCAAGCTCGTTGAAACCATGGGCGGCGCGCTCGGGCTCGACGCCCGCCGCATCCAGTTCACGCCGGACCTGATGCCGTCCGACATTCTCGGCACCGAAGTGCTCGAGGAAAGCGCGGGCGGGCAACGCGGCTTCCGCTTCATCTCCGGCCCGGTGTTCGCGCAACTGCTCATGGCCGACGAGATCAACCGCGCCTCGCCGCGCACCCAGTCGGCGCTGCTGCAGGCGATGCAGGAGCAGCACATCACCGTCGCCGGCAACCGCCACAACCTGCCGAAACCGTTCCATGTGCTGGCGACGCAGAACCCGCTGGAGCAGGAAGGCACTTACCCATTGCCGGAAGCGCAACTCGACCGCTTCCTGATGGAGATCGACGTCGACTATCCGGACGAAGCGGCAGAACGCCGCATCCTGTTCGACACCACCGGCGCCGAAGAGAGCGTGGTGAAAACAGCGATGACCGCCGACGACCTGCTCGCCGCGCAGCGCCTGGTGCGCCGGCTGCCGGTCGGCGACAGCGTGGTCGATGCGATCCTCAAGCTGGTGCGTTCGGCACGTCCGGGACCGGACGCCGGCGATCTGAGCAAATCGATCTCCTGGGGTCCGGGTCCGCGCGCCAGCCAGGCGCTGATGCTCGCCTGCCGCGCCCGCGCGCTGCTGCAAGGACGTCTTGCACCATCGGTTGACGATGTCGTCGCGCTGGCCGAACCGGTGCTGAAGCACCGCATGGCGCTCACCTTCTCGGCGCGCGCCGAGGGCGAGAGCGTCGCCGCGGTGATCGGCCGGCTGGCGGCGCGACTCGGCTAGGGACAGGCAAGACTACGGACAAGACCACGGAAATGGCCACGGCCCGCGCCGGCACCGACCTCGAAAACACCGCCGTCACCCGCGCGACCGGAAGCGGCCGCGCGCTGGCGGATACGATGCCGCGCCTGATCCTCGACGCACATCGGGTCGCCGCGACCATCATTCATGGCACGCACGGACGGCGACGCGCCGGCGTCGGCGAGAATTTCTGGCAATTCCGCCGCTTCGTCTCCGGTGAGTCCGCGCACCGCGTCGATTGGCGGCGCTCGGCGCGCGACGATCATCTTTATGTGCGCGAGCGCGAATGGGAAGCCTCGCACACCGTATGGCTGTGGCCGGACCGTTCGCCGTCGATGGCATTCCAGTCGAAGCTCGCGCCGGTGAGCAAGCTCGAACGCGCGCTGGTGTTGAGCTTCGCACTGGCGGAAATCCTGGTGCAAGGCGGCGAGCGCGCCGGCATCCCCGGCCTGTTGCGGCCGAGCGCCAGCCGCAACGTCATCGAGAAGATGGCGGAGGCGATCCTGCACGATCCCACCGCGCGGCCAAGCCTGCCGCCGCAGTTCGCGCCGTCGCCGCTGTCGGAAATCGTCGTGTTCTCGGATCTGTGGTCGCCGCTCGCCGAGGTCGCGCAGACCATCGCCATGCTGTCGGCGACCGGCGCGCACGGACATCTCGTGCAAGTGGTCGATCCGGCGGAAGAGACCTTCCCCTATTCCGGCCGCGTCGAATTCGTCGAACCGGAGGGCGCCGGCGCGATCACCGCCGGCCGCGCCGAAACCTGGCGCGACGATTACCGCGCACGGCTCGATGCGCATCGCGCGGGGCTGCGCGCGCAAGCGGAACGGCGCGGCTGGAGCTTCGTCGTGCATCGCACCGACCGCAGCCCGAACGAATTGCTGCTCGCGCTGCATACCCGGATGGGACGTGATTTCGCGCCGGTCGCGTTGCCCGCAACCGACGAGCGAGGCGCCGCATGATCGGCAGCCTGCCACTTGCTTTCGCGCAACCGCTGATCCTGCTCGGACTGATCAGCCTGCCGGTCCTGTGGTGGCTGCTGCGGCTGGTGCCGCCGCGCCCGCAGCGCATCGCCTTTCCGCCGACGCGGCTCCTGTTCGACATCGCGCCGAAGGAGCAGCAGCCGGCCCGCACGCCGTGGTGGTTGACCCTGCTGCGGCTGTTGCTCGCCGCGCTCGTCATCATCGCCGCCGCCGGCCCCCTCTGGAATCCCTCACTCGCGACCTCGGAGCGCTCGGCGCCGCTGGCGATCCTGATCGACGACGGCTGGGCCGCCGCCGCGACCTGGGATGCGCGCGTGCGCACCGCCGACGAATTGATCGGCCGCGCCGAGGCCGACGGTCGCGGCGTCGCCATCATCCCGGTCTCGCAGACCGCGCGGGATATCTCGTTGCAGCCGCCCGGCGCGGCCCGCGTGCAACTGCGCCAGATCAGGCCACAGCCCTATACGCCCGACCGGATGACGGCGATCGCGCCCCTGGAACGCTTCCTCGCGCGCACGCCCGCCGTGGAGATGATCTGGCTGTCGGACAGTCTCGATGACGGCAAAGGCGCGGAGTTCGCGACGGCGTTGAAACGCGTCGCCGGCGAGCACAGCCTCACCGTGGTCGCCGGCGGCATCGTGCCGCCGCTGGCGCTCACCGCCGCCGAGAACACGGCATCCGGCCTGTCGGTGAAAGTGCTGCGTGGCGCGATCGGCGGTCCCGATACCGGCATGGTGCGCGCGGTCGATCTGAAAGGGTTGCCGCTCGGCGATGCCGCCTATCAGTTCAAGAGCGGCGAGCGCGAGACCGATGCGACCTTCGATCTGCCGGTCGAGATCCGCAACGACACCGCGCGCATCGAGATCGTCGGCGAGCGGTCCGCCGGCGCGGTGCAACTGCTCGACAAGCGCTGGCGGCGGCGCACCGTCGGCGTCATCTCCGGCGCCTCGACCGACACCGCGCAGCCGCTGCTCGGCTCGACCTTCTATATCGGCCGCGCGCTCAACCCGTTCGCCGATGTGCGGATCATCGACAATGCCGCGCCCGCCGACGCGGTGACGCGCTTCCTCGATCAGCGGCTGCCGCTGCTGGTGCTCGCCGACGTCGGCAAGGTCACCGGCGACGCGCACGACAAGCTGACGCGCTGGATCGAGGACGGCGGCGTGCTGATCCGCTTCGCCGGCCCGCGGCTCGCGGCGGCGAGCGACGACGACCTCATTCCGGTGAAGCTGCGCCGCGGCGGCCGCACGCTCGGCGGCGCATTGAGCTGGGAGCAGCCGCAGAGCCTCACCGCTTTCGCGCGCGAAAGCCCGTTCAACGGCATGACCGTGCCGAACGACGTCACCGTGACGCGGCAGGTGCTGGCTGAACCTGATGCTGAACTCACCGAGCGCACCTGGGCGACGCTCGGCGACGGCACGCCGCTCGTGACCGCGCGCAAGCGCGGCAAGGGAATGATCGTGCTGTTTCATGTGACCTCGGACACGCGCTGGTCCGACCTGCCGCTGTCCGGCACGTTCGTCGAGATGCTCAAGCGTATCGTCTCGCTTGCCGGCAGCACGCCGGCCGCAGACACCGAAGCCAGCCGCGCGACGGAAGCGGTGCCGCCGACCCGCATCCTCGACGGTTACGGCGCATTCGGTCCGCCGCCGGTGACGGCGCGTCCGGTTCGCACGGGCTTTTCGGGGCGCGGCACCGCCGACAATCCGCCGGGCTTCTATGGCCCGCCGGAGGGTCTGGTCGCCGTCAATGCGCTCGCGCCCGCCGACCGGCTGACGCCGCTGGATGTATCGGGCATCGGCGCGCGGCTCGAACCCTATCGGGCCACCGAACCGCAGGATCTGCGCGGCCCGATCCTGTTCGCGGCGTTGCTGATGCTGATGCTCGATGCGCTGATCGTGTTCTGGCTGTCCGGCGGCGTCGCGCGTCTGCGCCGCGCACCACGCCGTGGCGTCACCGCCGCACTCCTCATCGTGGCGCTGACAGGCACACTGATGACCGATGGCGCGATGACGCGCGCGCATGCCCAGGCGCAGCGGCAGACGCAGGCAGCGCCGCAAGCCTCCACCGATAATGCCGCCGACGATTTCGCGATGAAAGCGACGCTGAAAACGCGGCTTGCCTACATCGTCACCGGCGACCGCGACACCGACGAGATCAGCAAGGCCGGCCTGCAAGGACTCACATTGTTCCTTGGCCAGCGCACCGCGCTCGAACCCGGCGACCCGATCGGCATCGATCCGTCTCGCGACGAGATGGCGTTCTTCCCGGTGGTCTACTGGCCGATCGTACCCGGCGTGGCGAAGCCCTCGCAGCAGACGCTGGCGCGCGTCGACGCTTATATGAAGCAAGGCGGCACGGTGATATTCGACACCCGCGACGCCGGCACGACCACGCCGAACGATCCCAACGCTCCCGGCGCACAGGCGCTGCGCGACATTCTCTCCGGCCTCGACATTCCGGAACTGGAGCCGGTGCCGCGCGACCATGTGCTGACCAAGACGTTCTTTCTGATGAAGGACTTTCCCGGCCGCTACACCGAAGGCCAGCTCTGGGTCGAAGCCCTGCCCGCCAGTCCCGACGAAGAGCAGACCGCACGGCCCGCGCGCGGCGGCGATGGCGTGTCCTCGATCCTGATCACATCCAACGACTTCGCCGGCGCCTGGGCGATCCGCCCGGACGGCCAGCCGATGCTGCCGCTGATGCCGGGCGAGCCGCGCCAGCGCGAATTCGCGTTCCGCGCCGGCGCCAATATCGTGATGTATGCGCTGACCGGCAACTACAAGGCCGATCAGGTGCACGTCCCCGCGTTGCTCGAACGGCTGGGGCAATAGCAGATGTTCAATCTCGGCCTCTCCTTTGCACCGCTGCTGCCGCCCTATGCGCTGTGGGCCGCCGCCGCCGCGGTCCTGCTGATCGCCGCGCTGCTGATCGCCTCGCGTGGCCGCGGCGCGCTGATCCGCATCGTCGCGCTCGCTTTGCTGCTGTTCGCGCTGACCAATCCGTCGTTCACGCGCGAGGATCGCGATCCTGTGCCGTCGGTCGCCGCCGTGATCGTCGACAAGAGCCCGAGCCAGGGTTTCGGCCAGCGCGAGCAGCAGACCGAAGCGGCGCGCAACGAGATCGTCGAGAAACTGAAAGCCATCCCCGGTCTCGACGTGCGCGTCGCCGAGGCCGGCAAGGCCGATGGCGAGAACGACGGGACCAAACTGTTCTCGGCGCTGTCCTCGACGCTCGCCGACGTGCCGCCGGATCGTGTCGCCGGCGCGGTATTCATCACCGACGGCCGCGTGCACGACGTGCCGGCCGATGCCGGCGCGCTCGGCTTCGACGCACCGGTGCATGCGCTCGTCACCGGCCAGCGCAACGAACGCGACCGCCGCGTCGTGCTGATGACCACGCCCCGCTTCGGCATCGTCGGGCAGATGCAGACCATCACCTACAAGGTCGAGGATCAGGGCGGCACCGGCCCGGCGCGCGTCACCGTGCGCCGCGACGGCGAGCAGTTGGAAACCCGCGTGGTCGTCCCCGGCCAGACGCTGCGCGCCGATGTGCAGATCCCCCACGCCGGGCAGAACATCGTCGAGATCGAGGCGTCGCCGCTCGAGGGCGAACTCACCCCGGTCAACAATCGCGCGGTGGTGTCGATCGACGGCGTGCGCGACAAACTGCGCGTGCTGCTCGTCTCCGGCGAGCCACATGCGGGCGAGCGCACCTGGCGCAACCTCCTCAAGTCCGATGCGTCGATCGACCTCGTGCACTTCACCATTTTGCGGCCGCCGGAGAAGCAGGACGGCACGCCGATCAACGAATTGTCGCTGATCGCATTTCCCACGCGCGAACTGTTCCAGCAGAAGATCAACGAATTCCAGTTGATCATCTTCGACCGCTATGCGCGCCAGGGCGTGCTGCCGATCGCCTATTTCGACAACATCGCCAAATATGTGCGCGACGGCGGCGCGGTGCTGATCGCCGCCGGACCCGACTATGCGAGCCAGACCAGCATCTGGCGCACGCCGCTCGACCAGATCCTGCCGGCGGAGCCGAGCGGCACCGTCAGCGAAAGCCCGTTCCGCGCGGCGCTCACCGAACTCGGCAAGCGCCATCCGGTCACGCGCGGGCTGGAAGGCGCCGATGCGACGCCGCCGCGCTGGAGCCGCTGGTTCCGCCTCGTCGATACCCGCGCCGTCACCGGCGTCAGTCTGATGCAGGGTCAGGGCGACAAGCCGCTGCTGGTGCTGTCGCGCCAGGACGAAGGCCGCGTCGCGCTGCTGCTCTCCGACCACATCTGGCTGTGGGCGCGCGGCTATGAAGGCGGCGGTCCGCATCTCGATCTGCTGCGGCGGCTGTCGCACTGGCTGATGAAGCAGCCCGATCTCGAGGAAGAAGCCTTGCGCCTGCTCGCGCAGGGGCGCGAACTGACCGTGCAACGCCAGACCATGGCCGACACCGTCGACGAGGTGACGGTGACCTCGCCGTCCGGCCGAGAGCGCAAGCTGACGCTGGCGTCCGCCGGCAACGGCGTATGGCGCGCCACCGTCGACGCCAGCGAACTCGGCCTGTGGCGCGCGACCGACGGCAAGCTCACCGCATTGATCAATGTCGGCCCGGCCAATCCGCGCGAATTCGCGGAAGTCACCTCCACCACCGAGGTGATGAAGCGCATCGCCGACGCCACCGGCGGCGGCGTGCTGCGGCTCGCCGACGGCACACCGCGCATCGTGCCGGTACGTTCCGGGTCGAGCTACAAGGGCGATGACTGGCTCGGCCTGAAGATGCGGCAGGTCACGGTGGTGCGCGGCATCGGCGTGCTGCCGATCTTCGCCGGCATGCTCGGCCTGCTGCTGCTGATCGGCGCCTTGGCGATGACATGGGCCAGAGAAGGCCGCTGACGCGGCCTTTCAGGGCCAGAGAAGGCCGCTGATGCGGCCTTTCGGAGCCAGGGGAAAATCGTCGATGCGTTGTCGGGCCGCTAACCATAGCCGGGGATGCCGGTGGCGGCGGCCCTGCTCCGGCTCCATTTTCAAGGCTGAACGCGCTGCAAAGCCTTCCCTCGGGAGCACGACCATGACGGCCACGATCAAACTCGCCGCCGGCGCACTCGCGACACTTCTGCTCGCATCCGCCGCGCAGGCCGCATCCTATCCGGTACAGGGTCGCTGGGGCGAAAGTGCCAGCACCGACAAGAACCCGGTCGATTGCGCGCGACTGCGCACGGTCGACTTCCAGGGCGAGCGGCGGTTCGACTCGGGCGGCAGCGTGCGCGACTTCCGCGCGATCTCTGTCCAGCCGGAGGGTTCGTCGGCGTTCCGCGTCGTCGAGGAGTTCCGCACGGGGCAAGTCAATGCCCGCAACCACGTCACGATCCGGGTCAAGACCGATCCCGATCGCGTCGAAATCGATCCCGCCAAAGGCGCGAGCGTGCGCCTGCGCAAGTGCAAGTAGGCAGCGCGCTCAAATGTTGAGCATGACCTTATCCGAAAACCGGTTCCGACCTTTCGGGGCCATGCTCTAACATCATCTTGACCGCGCCGCGCCGGTCTCCCACCTTGGCCGCTTCCTTGGGAACGGATGGCGGCGATGTGGCAATCCTGGACGACCGCCGAAACGGCGCATAACCGCGTGGATTTCTGGTCCGACGTGGTGGTGCGCGGCGTGCTCGACGCCGACATGCGCACCGCGCGCCGCAATGCGTTTCGAGGCCATCTCGCCAGCCGCACGGTCGCCGGCGCGCGCCTCGTCTCGTTCGCCACCGCCACGCACAGCGTCAGCCGCAACGCGATGCAGGCGCGGCGCGGCGAAGGTCTGTTCATGGTCAGCCTGCAATGCCGCGGCACGTCGCAGATCCGCCAGTCCGGTCACGAACTCGGCCTTGCGCCGGGCGGCATCGCCGTCGTCGACAGCAGCACGCCGTTCGAGATCGAGTTTCCGCACGAGGTCGAGCGGCGTCTGGTGCTGATGCCGCGCGCGGCGATCGAGCCGTGGCTGCCGCGCACCGGCCGGCAACCCGTCGCGCTGCCGCCGGACCGGCCATGCACGAACCTCGCCCGCGACACCATCGCGCTGCTCACCGATCCGGCGCAAAGCTGGCGCGACGACGAATGCGCGGCGATGCTCGATGCGCTCGCCAGCCTGATGCGCGGCGCGTTCCAGGACAACGCCAACCCATCAGGTCTCGCCGCGATCCAGCGCGATATCCGCAGCCGTCTGCACCGGCCGGACCTGACGCCGGCGGCGATCGCCCGCGCCGCCGATCTGTCGGTGCGCAGCCTGCACCGGCTGTTCGCCGCCAACGGCCTTACCGTCGCGCGCTACCTCGCGAGCGAACGGCTCGCCCGTGCGCGCAAGATGATCGAAGCCGACACCGCTGGCGCGCATTCGCTGATCGAGATCGCGCTGGCCTGCGGCTTCAACGATCCCGCGCATTTCTCGCGGACCTATCGCGCGCAATTCGGCGAAAGCCCGAGCGAAACGAGAGCGCGCGCTACTCGGCCTTGATGCCGGCGCCCGCCGCCACCGCGCGGAACAGTTCGATCTCCGACTTCACCCGCGCGCCGAGCGCCGCACCGGGTGCAAAGGTCGGCTCGACGCCGAGTTGCTTCATCCGCGCGAGAATGTCGGGCATCGCGACGATCTTGCCGACTTCCGTTTCCAGCGCCTTGCGGATGTCCTCCGGCGTGCCGGCCGGCAGGAACAACCCGGACCAGAACACCATTTCGAAACCCGGATAACCGCTCTCGGCGACAGTCGGCACATCGGGCAGGCTCGGAATGCGCTTGCCCGTCGTCACCGCCAGCGCGCGCATCTGCCCGCCCTGGATGAGCGGCAGCACCGCCGAGATGTCGGCGAAATTCACCGCGACGTCGTTCGTCACCACCGCGGTCGCCGCCGGCGCGCTGCCGCGATAGGGAATGTTCATCATCTTGATGCCGGCCTTCTGCGCGAAAGCTTCGGTCGCGACCTGGAACGACGTCGCCGCCGACGAGTAGTTGATGGTGCCGGGTGCGGCCTTGGCCTTCGCCACCAGATCCTGCAGCGACTTGATCGGCGAATCCGCCTTGACCACGACGATCAGCGGGAACGAGCCGACCAGCGCGATCGGCTCGAAGTCCTTCACCGGATCGTAGGGAATGGTCTTGAGCACCACCGGATTGACGGTCATGCCGCTGCTCGGCCCGACCAGCAGCGTCAGCCCGTCCGGCGCCGAACGCTTCACCGCGTCGATGGCGATCACGCCATTGGCGCCCGGCCGGTTCTCGACCACGAACGGCTTGCCGAAATGCGCCTGCAATTTATCAGCGACGATGCGCGCGAGAATGTCGTTGCCGCCGCCGGGCGCGAAGCCGACCACGAGCTTAGCGGGACCCGAGGGATATTGCGCCATCGCAGGCGACAGACTTCCGGCGAACGCGGCGGCGGTGAACAACGCGGCAACAAGCAGACGTCTGGACATCGGTCGTTTCCCCTCTGGATCAATGGATGCCGTAGCGGCCGGGCGCGATCACGCCGTTCGGATCGAGCGCCCGCTTGATGGCGTTGCAGGCACGCACGATCTCCGGCGTGCGCTGGTTCTGGTGGTAGTCCTGATAGATCGTCGGCGCGCGGCCGACGAACACGCCGGCGCTGCGAAACACGTCGCACATCTTGCGATAGCAGCGGTCGGCGCGGGCCGCCTCCTCCGGGTCGTCGCGGTTGTAAAGGATCGCATGGATGCCGCGCGCGAAGCGCTGCCCGCACACGAACGAGGCCATATATTCGAGGCCAAATTCGGCAGCCGCCGCGCGGCAGCCGCGCTGGAACGCGTTGACCGCCGCGCCGTCCATGCGCGCGCCGGGCGTCATCCAGATCGCGCCGTCGCCGGGCCGCCACTTCAACATCTGCAATTCGCCGCCGGCGGGCCGGCCGGAATTGGAATTGATCGCCGCCTGGAAGATCGCGCGCGGTTCAGCCTCTTCCGCCGGGATATAGCGCGCCTTGCCGGAGCGCAGGAAATGCGCCTTCACCCGCTCCAGTGCGGGCTCGACCGCCGCCGCGCTCGCCCCATAGAGCGCGCCCGACACCATCCACGCGCCGACGCCATGCTTCTTCTGCAGCTCGCGCCGCTCCGCATCGGTCAGCGGCGTGATCTTGCCCGCCGCATCGTGGCGCGGATGCTTCTGCTGCGACGAGATCAGATAAAGGTCGTTGGTGGCGCGGATCATGGTCGGCACCGCCTGCGACGATTTCAGCGGCCGGATCAGATCGACGATCTCGCCGAGGTCTTCATCGTCCGGGAACGCGAAGAAGAACATGCGGATATGCGCCGGGCGCTGCATCATCCACAACCCGACACGGGTGACGATGCCGTAGTTCGATTGCGTGAACAGGCCGTCGAGCGCCGGGCCGAAGCTGTATTTGGTGACGTGCCAATTCGGATGCGTGTCGGACGCGATGCCGCCGTCGCCGGTGCGCACGACGTCGCCGTTGCCAAGCACGATCTCCATGCCGCAGACATTATCGAAATGGCTGCCGAGCGGACCGGCGCCACCACCCTTGTCGACGGCATTGCCGAGGAGGCTCCCGTCCGGCGGACCGGCGGTCGGCGACATCATCAGCGCGCTGCCGCGCCGCGTCAGTTCGTCGTACATCGCGTTGAAGGTGACGCCGGGCTCGACCACCGCATAACCGAGATCGTCGTTGATCTCGACGATCCGGTTCATCCGCTTGCCGAGTTCGACCACCACCTGTCCCGGTGCCATCGGCGCGCGCGAGCCGAGGCCGAGATTGCGGCCGGTGCTGATTGGGAACAGCGCTACGCGATGTTCGTTGGCGAGTTTGACGATGGTCTCGACGTCAGCGGTCGACGCCGGATAGAGCACCGCATCCGGCAGATGGTCCGGCGCCGGCAGCGTGTGCCGGCCGACATCGGCCCGCTCGGCTGCGGAATTGTTGACGGCGTCGGCGCCGAGCGCGGCGGTGACGGCGGCGAGGAAGGCTGCGGTGGAAGTCGGGTTCGAGGCGGCCATGAACGGGTCACACGATCACAAGGGATCGGCGACCGTAACCGGCGGATCAGGTTTCGTCTTGATCGAGCGTGCCAGGCGCTTGATCGCCCGTGCCAGATTTAATTGCGGGCGATGATCTCGCGCTCGCGATGCACGAGGCGCTCGCCTGTGAACGCCCGGCCGGGCTTGCGGCGCATCAGGATCGACGGCCGACGCTGGCGCAGCGTCGCGCGCCGCCGGCGGCGGGCGCACGGGCGCGCGGTCGCCACCGAGCCGAGCCGGTCGAACGCCTCACGGACTTCGCCATCGATCTCGCCGATCAGTTGCGGCACGCCGAGCACCGACGACCACGACTGCCACTGCGCCATCAGCTCTTCGGTGTCGGGCGACACATAGAGCGGCAGCCGCAGCGACGGATCCTTGTGTTCGAGCACCAGCGCCACCGCCGCCTGCCGCTCGCCATCCGGCGGCAGCATGTGCAGCGCGACGCCGAGGAACGCCGACAGCGGCATATTCACGGCCATCCGCACGCCGGAAACCGCACGGCGGACGACCACCCGGTCGCGATTGATTTCGATGTCCCGTTCCTGTCCGTCCGCCCTGGCATCGGCCGCCGCATAGCGCACCGGCAGGGCGTGCGGGTCGAGCCGCAGCGCGCGGCTCGACCCGGCGGACATGCCGCCACTTCGCATTTGACGCCTCAAACTCTCCCACGCCGGGTATTCCCGGTCGTGAGGCGATCATGGCAGAGCCAAGGCGAAAACCGCTTAAGAAGCGCGGTTAATCAGGTGTCACCCGCGCGGATGCTTGATGCGACCTTGCCGGACATGATTGACGAGACCTTGCGCACATGCGGAAAAATGCGCGAACCCGGTTGAACCGCGCGCTGTTCCACGCCATCTGAGAGACCGCATGTCAGATCCAGCCTCCCTCCTCGACCAGTCCGCCCTCACCCGTCTCGCCGAACGTCTGGTGGACGCCGCCCGCAAGGCCGGCGCCGATCAGGCCGACGCGGTCGCGGTGCGCTCCATGTCGCAGTCGATCGAAATCCGCGACGGCGCGGTGGAGGAATCCGAGCGCGCCGAGAGCGACGATGTCGGGCTGCGCGTGCTGGTCGGCCGCAAGCAGGCCGTCGTGTCGACCAACGATATCGCCGGCGTCTCCCCCGCCGATCTCGCCGCCCGCGCGGTCGCCATGGCGCGCGCCGCGCCGGAGGATCGCTTCGCCGGTTTGGCCGATCCGGACCGGCTGGCGCGGACGATCCCCGACCTCGACCTGCTCGATCCCGATCTGCCGGACGTCAACACCCTGGAAACCATGGCGCGCACCGCCGAACAGGCGGGGCTTGCGGTCAAGGGCGTCAGCAAGTCCGGCGGCGCCTCGGCCTCGGCCGGGATCGGCGGCATGGTGCTGATGACCAGCGACGGGTTCCACGGCGCCTATCTTGGCTCGCGCTATGGTGTGTCGATGACCGCGATCGCCGGCGAAGGCACCGGCATGGAGCGCGACTACGACTATTCCTCCGCCGCGCACCGCGCGGACCTCGACGCGCCGGAGAAGCTCGGCCGCTCGGCCGGCGAGCGAGCGGTGGCGCGGCTCAATCCGCGCAAGATGAGCACGCGCAAGGTGCCGGTCGTTTTCGACCCGCGCGTGTCCGGCACGCTGGTGTCGCATCTCGCCGGTGCCGTGAACGGCGCGGCGATCGCGCGCAAGTCGTCGTTCCTCAAGGACAAGATGGGCGCCGCGCTGTTCCAGCCGGGCATCCGCATCGTCGACGATCCACTCCGCAAGCGCGGACAACGCTCGCGGCCTTTCGACGGCGAAGGCGTCGGCGGTGTGCGACTGGCGCTGGTGGATAACGGCGAGCTGCGCTCGTGGGTGCTCGACAGCACTACCGCACGCGAGCTTGGTCTTATGACCACCGGGCATGCCAGCCGCGGCACCTCGTCGCCGCCCTCGCCGTCGCCGACCAATCTGCATCTCGAGCCGGGCACGCTGACGCCTGCCGAGCTGATGGCGGACATCAAGGACGGATTCTATA
>JAHBZF010000069.1 GCA_019635575.1 Pseudolabrys sp.
AGCCGCGTGCACGGCCCGTTCTGCTCCGACGACGAAGTCGAAAAGATCGTGCGTCACCTGAAGACGCAGGGCGTGCCGCAATATCTGGAAGAGGTCACCGCCAGCGACGAGCCGGAAGAAGGCGAGGATGGTGCGGTGTTCGATTCCACCGGCATGGGTCTGGCCGAAGGCGGCGACATCTATCAGCAGGCCGTCGCGATCGTGAAGCGCGACCGCAAGGCTTCGACCAGCTACATCCAGCGGCGGCTGCAGATCGGTTACAACCGCGCCGCCACCATCATGGAACGGATGGAGCAGGAAGGCATTGTCGGCCAGGCCAACCACGCCGGCAAACGCGAGATTCTCATTCCCGAAGACCCCGGCAACGACCGGTTCTGACGGATCGAGCGGGCAAACGGGATCGAACAATCGCGGACCGGAATCGGGCCGTGAAAACGCCACAGCGGCTCCCTAGATAAGAGCGGGCCAGCGAAAAGGATATCGGGCGCATGTGCCGAGCAATGAGCCGAACCACCAGCCGAGCCGCCATTTTGGGGGCGATTGTCCTGCTGACCGCCCTTCCGGCCTTCACTCCGGCTTTGGCGCAGCCAGCCGACAACGCCGCGAAGTCCGCGCCGGCGGCGAAACCAGCTCACAAGCCGCAGGCGGCGAAGCCGAAACCCGCCAATACGGCGCAGCAGAGCCCGCAGCGCGCGGCGCCGCCGATGCAGGCGGAACCGCCGCCGATCCGGCCCAACCCGGTCGCCGCGCTGTTCGGCAAGACCGGCGAAGGTGCCACCATCACGCCGGAACAGCGCGCGCTGGTCGACAAGATCAACGCTTATATGTCCGGCATGCAGATCCTGAACGGCAGCTTCATTCAGGTCGGCCCCGACGGCAAGAAATCGCAGGGCACGTTCTATATCCAGAAGCCCGGCAAGGTGCGGTTCGAATATGACCCGCCATCGCCGATGGAGCTGATCGCCGACGGCGACTCGGTGGTGGTGCGCGACCGCAATCTGGCGACACAGGATGTCTATCCGCTGTCGCAGACGCCGCTGCGCTTCCTGCTCGCCGATCGCGTCAACCTCTTGCGCGACACCAATCTGCTCGCGGTCTATGCCGACGACGTGTTCATCACCGCCGTGATCGAGGAAAAGAACGGCATCGTCGGCAACAGCAAGCTGATGATCATGTTCTCGGCCAAGGACATGTCGCTCAAACAGTGGACCATCACCGATCCGCAGGGCTACGACACCACCGTCGCCGTCTATAATCTCGACACGACGAAGCGCGCCGACCCCAATGCGTTCCGGATCGATTACACCCGGAATATTCAGTAACGCACGCCGTTTCCTGCGATCCCAAGCCCGGCCTTCCGGCCGGGCTTTTTTGCGCCGATTTTCTGGTGGATGGCCCGGACAAGTGCAGCGGTGACGTGGCGAAGATATCCGGGGCATCCTAGATTGCCGGGATGCAACTCAAGGTCACGACCTGGAATATCAACTCGGTGCGGCTGCGCATCGATCTCGTCGCCAAATTCATCAAAGCGGCACGGCCGGACGTTCTCTGCCTGCAGGAGACGAAATGCCCGGATGATGCGTTTCCGTTGAAGCGCTTCCGGCGGCTCGGCTACGAACATGCGGCGATCAACGGGCAGAAGGGTTATCATGGCGTCGCCGTGCTCTCCCGCCTGCCGTTTGAAAGTTTCGAAATCCAGAATTTCTGCGGCAAGACCGACTGCCGGCACATGACCGCCGTGCTCGGCGAACGCGCCGGCCTGCGCGATCCGGTGACGCTGCATAATTTCTATGTGCCGGCGGGCGGCGACATTCCCGACCCGAAGCTCAATGTAAAATTCGAGCACAAGCTGTCGTTCCTCGACGAGATGCGCGCGCATCCGGCGCTGCGTCCCGGTGCCAAATCACACGCGATCCTGGTCGGCGATCTCAACGTCGCGCCGCTGGAGCACGATGTTTGGAGCCACAAGCAGATGCTGAAAGTGGTGTCGCACACGCCGATCGAAGTGGAGAAACTCACCGCCGCGCAGCTTGCCGGCAACTGGGTCGACAGCATGCGGGTGCTGACGCCGGAGCCGGCCAAACTCTTTACATGGTGGAGCTATCGCTCACCGGATTGGCAGGTGTCCGATCGCGGCCGGCGGCTCGATCACATCTGGACCTCGCCGGCGCTCGCCGACCGCGTGTCGAAGATCAGGATCGCCCGCGACTATCGCGCCGCCGAGCGGCCGTCCGATCATGTGCCGGTGACGGCGACCATCGAGGTGTGAACGTCAGGCCGTCTCGTCGTCGAGACCGAGCGCCAGTCGCGCGCGCACCGGCGCAAGATCGCGCGTATAGTGCTCAACCCGCTGGGCGATCACGTCACGCAGAGCGCGTGCTGCATCCGGATAGCCTTCCAGCACTTTCAGGAACAGTGTGCGCGGAATACGGATCACCACCGTTTCCTCGAGGGCGATCGCCGTGACCGGGCGCGCATTGCCGGTAATGAGCGACAATTCACCAACGAGCGCGCCGGGGCCGAGCGTGCGCTCGCTGTCACCGTCGCGTTGCGTTCCCGGCAGGAGGCGCATCGCGCCATCCTGAATGACATAACCGGCATTGCCCGGCTCGCCGGCATAGAACAACACCGTGCCGCTCGACACCACTTGCGATTCCGCGCCGATCGCGAGAATGCGCAGAGCCTCGTCACCGAGCAAAGCGAGCGTCGGCACCTGCTTGAACAGCGCAATGTCGTCGTCGAGCGCCATTATGACCGTTATTGTTGACGTGTGATCTTGTGCTGAAGACGGTGTTCCCGCTTTCGGAACATACGTTAAGGCACCAGCTTGTAACCACCGGCTTCCGTCACCAGAATCGCCGGCGTTGCTGCGTCCTTCTCGATTTTCTGCCGCAAGCGATAGATATGCGTTTCCAGCGTGTGGGTGGTGACGCCGGAATTATAGCCCCACACTTCCTGTAGCAGCGTTTCGCGCGACACCGGCTTCTGCCCGGCGCGATAGAGATAACGCAGGATCGCCGTCTCCTTTTCGGTGAGCCGGACCTTGGTGTTCTTCGGCGTCATCAGAAGCTTGGAGCTCGGCCGGAACGAATATGGCCCGATGGTAAAGATCGCATCCTCGCTCGCTTCGTGCTGGCGCAGTTGCGCACGGATGCGCGCCAACAGCACGGCGAAGCGGAACGGCTTGGTGACGTAATCATTGGCGCCGGATTCGAGGCCGAGGATGGTGTCGGAATCGGTGGCGTTTCCGGTCAACATGATGATCGGCGCCTTGAACCCATTCTTGCGCAGGATCCGCACCGCCTCGCGGCCGTCCATGTCGGGCAGGCCGACATCCATGATCACCAGATCGATCTGCCCGGCCTTGGCGGCCTGCACGCCCTTGGTGGCGGTATCGACCGACTCGGCCTGAAACTCCTCATGCAGCGTGAGCTGCTCGACCAGCGCCTCGCGCAGTTCGGTATCGTCATCGACGACGAGAATCGTGCGCGTATTGGCCATTCAGTTTGCCCCCAAGACGGTACCAAGACGATACCCAGTCGGCGCTAAGGCGACGGTCCTCGCGAAGTAGAACATTCGGGGCTAAAAGGGCAAGCGCCAGGCTTTTGGACAGGGTCAAAATTGTCGTGATTCGAGGGATTTAGGGGATGGCGCAGCAGCAGTTGAAGCGGATCGCGGTCCGCGCCCGGCCCGGCCGCTCGACCCAGGGCTGGCTGCTGGCCGATGGGCAGGCCATTCCGGTGGCGCTCGGCCGCGGCGGCATCCGCGCCAACAAGCGCGAGGGTGACGGCGGGACGCCGCGAGGCCTCTTTCATCCGGTGCGGCTGTGGTGGCGGGCCGACCGCCTGTCGCGCCCCAAGACCGGCCTGCCGGTGCGGGCGATCCGGCCCGATGACGGTTGGTGCGAGGACCCGCGCGACCGCCGCTACAATCAGCCGGTCCATGTACCGGCCCGGAGCGGCGCCGACCGGCTGACCCGCAGCGATGCGCTTTATGACCTGATCATCGAACTCGACCACAACACCCGGCCACGGATCGCCGGCCGCGGCAGCGCCGTGTTCGTACACATCGCCCGGCCGGCCTTCGCGCCGACCGCCGGCTGCGTCGCCCTCACCCGCCCGGCGCTGCAACGGCTGCTGGCGCGGATCGGCCCCAGGACCGCGATCGAGATCGGCATCGGCCATCGCCCGGTAACCAAGCGTTAGCCATCTTGCGGCACCGGCGGCTTTTGACCGATCGGGTTCATAAAAACTTTTTCCCCTGCGGGTAACGTCGCACCATGACCGGCTTTGAAGGGCCGGACGCGGCGCGCAGGGCACTATGACACTTCAGACTCTCCCCGATCATGCACCCCGCATGCATGAACCCATCGGCCGTGTGGTTTCCGTCAGCGGCGCGCAGGCCGTCGTCGGATTGACCGGCATCCCCGGCTCGCCAGCACAGGCGCGCGCCACCGTCGGCAAATTCATCGCCATCCAGACCGCCAACGCGGTGACCATCGGCATGATCACCGAGATCACCGAGAAGCCGCCCGCCGTCGCGCGCGACAACGGCTACCACGCCGTCGCGCAGCTCGACCTGGTCGGCGAGATCAAACAGCTTCCGAACGAGAAGCCGCGATTCCAGCGCGGCGTGACCGAATATCCGTCGATCGGCAATCCGGCGCAGCTCATGAGCGAAGTGGAGCTGCGGCTGCTGTACGAAGCGCACGATGCCGACACCATCTGCATCGGCGATCTGCAGCACGACAGCGGCGGCGCGGCGCATATCGACGTCGACGAAATGATCGCCAAGCATTTCGCGATTCTCGGCACCACCGGCGTCGGCAAATCGAGCGGCGTCGCCGTGCTGCTGCGGCAGGTGCTGGAAGCACGCCCGCAATTGCGCATCTTCCTGGTCGACCCGCACAACGAATATGCGCGCTGCTTCGGCGACAAGGCGCAGGTGATGACACCGCGCAACCTGCGCCTTCCATTCTGGTTGTTCAACTTCGAGGAAATCGTCGACGTGTTCTTCGGCGGGCGCCCCGGCGTCGACGAAGAGATGCAGGTGCTGGCCGAGACGATCCCGCTCGCCAAGAGCGCGTATCTGCAATACCGCAACGGCCCGGCCGACCGCTCGCTCACCAAGAAGCGCGATCCGCGCAATGTCGGCTATACCGCCGACACGCCGGTGCCGTATCGCATCGAAGATCTCGTCACCATGATCGACGAGCAGATGGGCAAGCTGGAAAACCGCACGTCGCGCATGGTTTTCCATAAGCTGATGACGCGCATCCAGACGGTGCGCAACGATCCGCGCTACGCCTTCATGTTCGAGAACGCCAATATCGGCGGCGACACCATGGCCGAGGTGCTGGCGCATCTGTTCCGCCTGCCGCCGAACGGCAAGCCGATGACCATCATGCAGCTCGCCGGCTTTCCCGCGGAGGTCGTCGATTCGGTGGTGTCGGTCCTCTGCCGCATGGCGTTCGACTTCGGCCTGTGGAGCGATGGCGTCGCGCCGTTGCTGTTCGTCTGCGAGGAAGCGCACCGCTACGCACCGGCGGACCGCAAGATCGGTTTCGGCCCGACGCGCCGCGCGCTGTCGCGCATCGCCAAGGAAGGCCGCAAATACGGCGTGTTCCTCGGCCTCGTCACGCAACGCCCGGCGGAAATCGATCCGACCATCATCTCTCAGTGCAGCACGTTGTTCGTGATGCGCATGGCCAATGAGCGCGACCAGAATCTGGTGCGTTCCGCCGTCTCCGATGCGGCCGCCAACCTGCTGACATTCATTCCCTCGCTCGGCACCCGCGAGGTGTTCGCCTTCGGCACCGGCGTGCGCGTGCCGACGCGGCTACGCTTCAGCGAACTGCCGCCGGGCGTGCGACCGCAAAGCGAGGCCGGCGGTCAGACGCAGGCGGGACCGGGCGGAGCCGTCACGCATGATCTCATCAGCAGCGTGATCGATCGCTGGCGCAGCGCGACGATGAGTCAGAAATCCGCTGACGATGCGTTCCTCAACGAACCGGCTTTCCCGGCGGAAGCAATACCGCTGGCGCCGGCACAGCCGGCTTATGCCCCGCCGCCGCCGGCCGCCGCACCGCCGCCACGGCAAACGCCGACCCTGTCGCCGCGCGCGCCGACCGCGCTCGGCCTCGATCCGCAACGGTTCTCGCTGCTGCGCCGCGACGTCAATCTGGCGGAGATCGGCTCAACACCGCCGCCGCCAAAACTTCGCTGACGAGACTTCCCTGACCAGCCTTACGCGCTGGCAGCTTTCGGACGCGCGCCGAAAATCGCACTGCCGACCCGCACATGGGTCGCACCGAGCGCGATTGCTTCCGCGAAATCCGCGCTCATGCCCATCGATAAATATGGCAGACCGTTGCGGCGCGCGATCATCGCGGTGAGCGCGAAGTGCGGCGCGGGCGGATCGTCGGCCGGCGGAATGCACATCAGTCCGCTGATCGTCAGGCCGTGATGATTGCGGCAGCGGGCGATGAAATCGTCGGCGTCCTGCGGCAGCACGCCTGCTTTCTGCGGTTCGGCACCGGTATTGATCTGCACGAACAGTTGCGGTTTGCGCTGCTGCTGCGCGATCTCCTTGGCGAGCGCCGCGCACAGGCTGTCGCGATCGACCGAATGAATGGCGTCGAACAGCGCAATCGCATCGCGCGCTTTGTTCGATTGCAGGGCGCCGATCAAATGCAATCCGATGCCGGACGTTACGTCGAGCAACGCCGGCCATTTCGCCTTCGCTTCCTGAACGCGATTTTCCCCGAACACACGCTGACCGGCGGCTATCACCGGCGTTATCGCCTCGGCTGGAAATGTTTTCGACACCGCGACGAGTGTTACCGACGCCGGATCGCGCTGCGCATCGCGACACGCGGCCGCGATGGCAGCTTGTACCTCGGCCAGCGCGACAACGGCGGGATTTTGAGCGTGTTCGGAAGGATGGTCGGTCATAGCAAATGATGCGTGCCCGATCCGCCGGGCGAGATCAAGGCGGGCGGGATCGCACCAGCTTTGCAGCGATCAGATGAACGGCCGCGCCTGATGCAGGACCACATTCTCGCCAGCGGTTTTCACCAGCAGATCGCGGTCGAGCACCTCGAACACCCGGCTGCTCCAACGCACCGCGCCGGTCGCGAACAGGCGCTTCAGCGTCTTGTTGGTATGGACGAGCGACATACCGAGCGTGTCCGCCAGATGCTGCTGCGTGAATGGAAACTGAATGGTGTTATCGCGGACCAGGCCAGCCTCTTCCGCGCGGGCGAACAACTGCAACAGGATAAAAGCGGTACGCTCGAGCGCGGTGCGGCGGCCGATATTCAAGAGGCCGGAGTCGAGAATCTGCTCTTCGCGCGCCGCAAGCCAGGTGATGTCGAAGCCGAGCGACGGGAAGCCGGAATAAAGCTCCCAGAGCTTCTTGCGCGGAAACACGCAGAGCGTCACGTCGGTCAATGCTTCGACCGAATGCTCCATCTGATTGAGCACCGATCCTTGCAGACCGACCAGATCGGCCGGCAGCACATAGTTCAGGATCTGGCGGCGGCCATCATCGAGCGTCTTGTAACGGATCGCCCAGCCGCGCAGCAATGTGTACAGATGTTCACTCGCATTGCCTTGCTGCAAAAATGTCGTGCCGGCAGACAGATGCAATTCATCGGTCTTGAAACTTTTAACAAATGCCAGCTCATCCGGCGTGAATTCACGCAATCCCTTGCGGCTGCGCAGCGGACATAGATCGCAAGGCGTTACGCGTCCGTTATTCTTTTGAGCGATCGCTGTCACGATGATGAACTCTGTCAGCGAGCTATGTCATTTTTAAATGCTGACTATTTTCGAAATATAGCATAGTGCCGCCACGCTTCACACACATACGCAGCATCGACACCACACAAAAATCTGCCGTACCGACGGCGCTCCAAGAAAAAGAAATGACATCGTTATGTCGGCAGACGGACAGAGTTCTCCGCTTTCCGGCCTTCATTGTCTCATTGTCGAAGATGAGTTTTTGATTGCCGTCGATTACGAGCGGATTCTGCAATCGGCCGGCGCAGCGCATATTGTCGCGACACACGATCTTGCGGCGGCGCGCGGCGCGCTGGCGCGTTCCGGACCGTTTGATCTTGTTGTGCTCGACATGAATCTCGACGGCGAATCGACGCTCCCGCTGGCACGGGAATTGGCAGCCGCGCAAACGCCCTTCGTCTTCATCACCGGCTATTCCATGAAATCGGCATTGCCGGACGACCTTCGCGACACCGTGGTGCTGGAGAAGCCGCTCGAGGAACGTACGCTCGTCGCCACGCTGGCCCGAATGATCAGAACACGCTGACGCCAGGGCATCGGGTTTCGTCATGAAAAATCCGGTGCCGCGGCCTCCGCGGCACCGGATTCGTCCTGCCTCGCGCCTTCGGATCCCGCTTGGGGTCAGGCGGCGGTCTGCCACTGTGACGTGGCAAAGTCGCAGGACTTGTTCAGGTGAACATGCTGGTCGACGTGATCGACCCAATCCATCGGGATGAAATGGTGCTCACCGTTGGCCTTGGGGTCGTTCTTGGCCAGCTTGATCTTCCGGCTGCCGTCCAGGTGATCGACGATCCCGACGTGTTTGCCGTCGGACCCCAGAACTTCCATATGTTCCTTGATTTGTTCGGTCTTCTGCATGATTTGCCTCCTTCTCGGGGGGCAACCCGGCAACACGGGCCGGGGTTCCTCCATCCGAGCCGCTTCCAGGCCCTGCAGGTTCCTTCCCGGTTGACCCGCCCCGGTCTTCATGGCCTAGTCCGCCGCAATCTAACGATTTGATCTTGCAAGGTTTTGACCAGCCCGGAAACGGGCGGAAACCGTGGCCAAAGCCGCCCGGACAAGGCACCCAGACAGGCACTCACACCGACTATGACGACGGAACGCTACAACCCCCGCGACGCCGAGCCACGCTGGCAGGCGATCTGGGACGACAAGGGCATCTACGCCACCCGCAACGACGACCCGCGCCCGAAATACTACGTGCTGGAGATGTTCCCGTATCCGTCCGGGCGCATCCATATGGGTCATGTGCGCAACTACACGATGGGCGACGTGGTGGCGCGCTACAAGCGCGCACGCGGCTTCAGCGTGCTGCATCCGATGGGCTGGGACGCGTTCGGCATGCCGGCGGAAAACGCCGCCATGGAACGCAAGGTGCATCCGCGCGAATGGACCTACGCCAACATCGCGGCGATGAAGAAGCAGCTCAAGTCGATGGGTCTGTCGCTCGACTGGAGCCGCGAGATCGCCACCTGTGATCCGTCTTATTACAAGCATCAGCAGAAAATGTTTCTCGACTTCCTGCACGCCGGCCTGGTCGAGCGCAAGCAGTCGAAAGTGAACTGGGACCCGGTCGATCAGACCGTGCTCGCCAACGAGCAGGTGATCGACGGCCGCGGCTGGCGGTCCGGCGCGGCGGTCGAGCAGCGCGAGCTGACGCAGTGGTTCCTCAAGATCAGCGATTACGCGCAGGAACTGCTCGACGCGCTCGACACGCTCGACCGCTGGCCGGAAAAAGTGCGGCTGATGCAGCGCAACTGGATCGGCCGGTCGGAAGGATTGCACGTCCGCTTCGCGCTCGATCCGGCAACGATGCAGAACGTGTCCTATGCCGGCGGCAACGAGCTGGAAATCTTCACCACGCGGCCGGACACGTTGTTCGGCGCGAAATTCCTGGCGCTGTCGCCGGATCATCCGCTCGCCGCAGCGGTCGCCGCGCATAATCCGAAGCTCGCCGACTTCGTCGTCGAGGCGCGCAAGATCGGTACCGCGCAGGAGGCCATCGACAAGGCCGAGAAGCTCGGCTTCGACACCGGCATCAAGGCGCAGCATCCGTTCGACCCGAACTGGCTGCTGCCGGTCTACGTCGCCAACTTCGTGCTGATGGACTACGGCACAGGCGCCATCTTCGGCTGTCCGGCGCACGACCAGCGCGACCTCGATTTCGTCAACAAATACGGCCTCGGCAACACGCCGGTGGTGTGCCCGCCCGACGTCGATCCAAAAACCTTCGTCATCACCGACACCGCCTATGACGGCGATGGCCGAATGATCAATTCGCGCTTCCTCGACGGCATGACCATCGCGCAAGCCAAGGACGAGGTCGCGCGCCGGCTCGAAAGCCAGACACGCGGCAACCGGCCGGTGGCGGCGCGACAGGTCAATTTCCGCCTGCGCGACTGGGGCATTTCGCGGCAGCGCTATTGGGGCTGCCCGATCCCGATCATCCATTGCGAGACATGCGGCGTCGTGCCGGTGCCGGACAAGGATTTGCCGGTCACGCTGCCCGACGACGTGGACTTCAACACGCCGGGCAATCCGCTCGACCGTCATCCGACCTGGAAGCACGTTGCCTGCCCGCAATGCGGCGGCAAGGCGCGGCGCGAAACCGACACGATGGATACCTTCGTCGATTCATCGTGGTACTTCGCGCGCTTCACCGATCCATGGATCACCGACGCGCCGACCGACCGCAAGCAGGTCGATCGCTGGCTGCCGGTCGATCAGTATATCGGCGGTATCGAGCACGCGATCCTGCATCTGCTCTATTCGCGGTTCTTCACCCGCGCCATGAAGAAGACCGGCCACACCGGTCTCGACGAGCCGTTCGCGGGCCTGTTCACGCAGGGCATGGTCGTGCACGAGACCTATCGCCGCAAGACCGGCGAATGGGTGATGCCGTCGGAGATCAAGATCCTTGGCAATGAGGATGCGCGGCGCGCGGTGCTGATCGAGAGCGGCGAGGAAATCGAGATCGGCAGCATCGAGAAGATGTCGAAATCGAAGAAGAACACCGTCGATCCCGACGACATCATCGCCGCTTACGGCGCCGATACCGCGCGCTGGTTCATGCTGTCGGATTCACCGCCCGACCGCGACGTGAACTGGACCGAGAAGGGCGTGCAGGGCGCATGGCGCTTCACGCAACGGCTGTGGCGGCTGGTGCACGAGGCCGCCGGTATCGCCAAGGATGCGCCGGCACAGCGCCCCGCCATGTTCGGCGAACCGGCGCTGAAACTGCGCAAGGCCGCGCACGGCGCGCTCGCCAAGGTGTCCGAGGCGATCGAGACGCTGCATTTCAACGTCGCCGTGGCGCATCTCTATGAATTCGCCAACGCGTTGTCGGACGCGATCGGCGATGTGGACAGCAAGCCGGAACCTGATCTGGCCTGGGCGATGCGCGAGGCCGCGGGCATTCTGGTGCTGCTGTTCCAGCCGATGATGCCGCATCTCGCCGAGGAGTGCTGGGCCGCGCTCGGCCATGATTCGCTCGCGGCCACCCAGCCCTGGCCGGCCGTCGAGGCCGACCTGCTGATCGAAAATACCCTGACCCTGCCGGTGCAGATCAACGGCAAGAAACGGGCCGATGTGACCGTGCCACGCGATGCCAGCAAGGACGCAATCGAGGCTGCCGTTCTGGCGCTCGATGCGGTACAAAAGGCACTGGACGGCAAATCGCCGAAGAAGGTCATCGTTGTTCCGCAAAGGATCGTCAATGTCGTGGCTTGACCCCAACACGCGGAGTCTGAAGCGGCTCGTTCGCCTTGTTCCGGCCCTTGCGCTTGCGGGACTGCTCGCCGGCTGCTTCCAGCCGATGTATGGCGACCGTTCGGCGATGGCGCCCGGCGTCGTGTCGAACAGCCCGACGCTGGAGGCGTTGCGCGCGGTCGACGTCAAGCAGATCGTCGCGCCGAACGGCACGCCGTTGTCACGCATCGCCGTCGAGGTCCGTAACGACCTGCTGTTCAACCTCACGGGCGGCAGCAATGCGGCCGCCCCGAGCCACGAACTCGATATCAAACTGTCGACCACCAACCTGTCGGTGATCGTCGATATCAACACCGCCCGGCCCGACGTGCAGAACTACGGCATCGACGCGATCTACACGCTGCGCGATCTCGCCACCGGCAAGGTGGTGTTCACCTCGCGGACGTTCTCGCGCGTGTCCTATGACACGCCGGGTCAGCAGCAGCGCTTCGTCGGCAACCGCGCGCTGCGCGACGCCGAGAACCGCGCCGCCAAGGTGATCGCCGACCAGATCCATGCGCGGCTCGCCTCCTATTTCGTCGCGGGGACGTAACGGAGACACGGCCCGCGTCCTGCAACAGCGTTTCGCATGACCGCGCTCAAGACCACCGAAGTCGACAGCTTCATCGCCAAGCCCGATCCGGCGCGGCCGGTCGTGCTCGTGCACGGCCCCGACACCGGCCTGGTGCGCGAGCGGGTCGAGGCGCTGGTGCGCGGTGCGGTCGACGACATCGCCGATCCGTTTTCGCTGGCACGGCTCGAAGGCGACGATCTCTCCGCCAATCCCGGCCGGCTGGTCGAGGAAGCCTATACCGTGCCGCTGTTCGGCGGACGGCGCGCTGTCTGGCTGCGCGTCGGCCCACGCCATAACGCCGCGCCTGCCGTCGAGGCTTTGCTCGCCGATCCGCCGCGCGACTGCCGCGTCATCATCGAGGCCGGCGAACTGCGCAAGACCGCGCCGCTGCGCTCGGTTTGCGAGAAGGCCCGCACCGCCGCGGTGATCGCGTGCTATCCCGACAACGAGCGCGACGTCGTCCGCCTGATCGACGAGGAGATGCGCGCGGAAAATCTCACCATCGCACCGGATGCGCGCGCCTCGCTGGCGTCGCTGCTCGGCGGTGATCGGCTCGCGTCGCGCAGCGAGGTGCGCAAGCTCGCGCTCTACGCGCGCGGCAAGGGCCGGGTCGAGCTCGACGACGTGCTCGCGGTCGTCACCGACGCTTCCGCGCTCGGACTCAATGGCGTGATCGACGCTGCTTTCGCAGGCCGTCTTGCCGAGGTCGACCAGCAATACGGCAAGGCGCTCGCCGACGGCGCGTCACCCGGCGCGTTGATCAGCGCGGCGCAGCGCCATGTCGCTCAACTGCACAAGATGCGGCTTGCCATCGATGACGGCGCGCGCGCGCAGGATGCGATGATGCGCACGCCGCCGCCGGTGCATTTCAGCCGGCAGGGCGCGGTCGAAGCCGCGCTGCGCCTGTGGTCCTCGGCGCGGCTGACGCGGGTGATGCAGCAGCTCGCCGACATGGCGCTCGACATCCGCCGACAGCCGGCCCTCGCGCTGGCGCTCGGTCAACGCGCCTTCATGGCCGTGGCGATGGCGGCGCGCAAAGCAAACTAGACGGCGAGATCAGCGGCGGCTTGCTTCAAGTTGCTGGCCGAAATAGGCGATGGTCCGCGCATAGACCTCCGCCTTGTTCCAGTCCTGCACCACCGAGAAATTCGGCTCGCCCGGCTGCCAGCCCTGACCGCGCTGCCAGCCATAGCCCTTGAGATAATTGGCGGTGGACGCGAGCACATCGGGAATGCTGCGCACCAGATCGCGGCGTCCGTCGCCATCGTAATCGATGGCGAATTTCAGATATTGCGTCGGCATGAACTGGGTCTGGCCGATCTCGCCGGCCCACGCGCCCTTGGCGGTCTGCGGATTGATGTCGCCGTGATCGACGATCTTCAGGACCGCGATCAGCTCCGGCCGGAATTTCTCCGGGCGGCGGCAATCGTAAGCCAACGTCGCGATGGACCGCACCGTGTTGAAGTCGCCGAGATAGGCGCCGAAATCGGTTTCCAAACCCCAGATCGCAACGATGATGCCGGCCGGGACGCCGAACTGCTGCTCGATGCGCGAGAGCAGCGCCGCGTGCTTGGTCATCATCTGTTTGGCGCGGCCGAGCCGCGGCGGCACCATGCGGCCGGAGAACTGCTCGAAGGTCTGGGTGAAAACCTGCTGACCGCGATCGCGCGAGACGACGCCGGGATCGAACTGCAATCCGTCGAGCGCGGCGAGGCCGCGCTGCCGCACGCCTTGCGCGGTCGCTTCACGGCGCATCTGATCGAGGAATGCCGGGAACTTGGCGGGATCGACGCAGTTGCGCGGCGTGGTGCGCGCATAGCGATAGGGAACCGCGTCCGTCGATGTCTGGGCCTGAGCCAATGCGGGACCGGCGGCGAGGGCAAATCCAAAGGTCAAACCAAGGGTCAAACCGAGCAACGGCAATCGCAACATTGATCTCTCCGCAATGGCGCGCCGCCTGGCGCGAATGGTCCGTCCACCCACCGCGCTTATAGCACGCGCTTCGGCCACGCCAGAACCACGGTTCGGCGTGACATTCAGCCCCGTCAGGACAGCCGACGCACGACCTCATCGAGCTGATCGAGCGTGCTGTAGCGGACGGTGACGGAGCCGCCCTCGCCGCGATGATCGATCGCGACCTTCAAGCCGAGCACATCGGACAACCGCTTTTCCAGCGCGCGGGTGTCGGCATCCTTGACGGCCGCGGGTTTCGACGCGGCAACACCCGACGGCGGCGCGGCCGGTTCGCGCATCCGCGCTTCCAGCTCGCGCACCGACAAGCCGCGCGCCACCACATCGTGCGCGATCGTTTCCGCATCGGCATGACCGACCAGCGCACGCGCATGTCCGGCACTGAGTGCGCCGTTGCGCACCAGCGTCTTCACCGCTTCCGGCAGACGCGCGAGACGGATCGTGTTGGCGATGTGCGGCCGGCTCTTGCCGACGATCCGCGCCACGTCTTCCGCGCTGTGCTTGAACTCCTCGATCAGCGCGAGATAGCCCTGCGCCTCTTCGATCGGATTGAGATCGGCGCGCTGCACGTTCTCGACGATGGCGAGTTCGAGCGCCTCAGCATCGCTGACGTCGATGATCACCACCGGCAGATCGTGCAGACCGGCACGCTGCGCCGCGCGCCAGCGTCGCTCGCCGGCGATGATCTCGTAAGCCTCACCTGATTTACCGCGCGCGACACGTACGACGATCGGCTGAATCACGCCGCGCTCGCGGATCGACGCGGACAATTCCTCCAGTTCGGATTCGACGAAGGTGCGGCGCGGATTGCGCGGATTGGCATGGACGAATTCGATCGGCACGCGCTTCTGGCCGCGATGGCGTTCGCCACGTTCATGCGCCGGCGTTTCCGCGCCGACATCGCCGATCAACGCGGCAAGACCGCGCCCGAGACGCGACCGCTCTTCCGCCATGGCCGATGCTCCAGATCCCGTCACGCCACTATCCTTCCATCACGCGATCGCGGCAACAACAACGCCGCGCACCGTCCGGCCTCACATGCGAGACGGGATCAACCCGCCTTGAGCTCGCGCTCGCGCTGGATGATCTCGGTGGCGAGCCGCAGATAGGCTTCGCTGCCGACGCATTTGAGATCATAGACCAGCACCGGCTTGCCGTAGGACGGCGCCTCCGACACGCGCACATTGCGCGGGATCACCGTGTCATAGACCTTGCGGCCCATATGCTGACGCACGTCGGCGACCACCTGATTGGAGAGGTTGTTGCGCGAGTCGTACATGGTCAGGACGATGCCATGGATCGTCAGATCCGGGTTGAGCGTGGTGCGCACGCTCTCCACCGTCTTCATCAGTTGCGACAGACCCTCGAGCGCGAAGAACTCGCACTGCAGCGGCACCAGGATCGCGTTCGCCGCCGCCATGGCGTTGACGGTGATCAGGTTGAGCGACGGCGGGCAGTCGACCAGCACATAGCTGAACGGGAGATCGGTCGCGGTGTTGAGCGCGTCGAGCGCGCTGCGCAGCCGGAACGCCCGGTCGCGGTCCTGGCCGATCTCCAGTTCGAGGCCGGACAGATCGAGCGTCGAGGGGGCGATGTGGAGGCGCGGCACGGCGGTGCCGATCACCGCGTGGCGCAGCGGCGCCTCGCCGGTGAGAACATCATAAGTCGAGGTCTGACGGCTGCGGCGATCAATGCCGAGACCGGTCGAGGCGTTGCCCTGCGGGTCGAGGTCGACGATCAGCACGGTCTCGCCGATGGCGGCGAGCGCGGTGCCGAGATTGATCGCGGTGGTGGTCTTGCCGACGCCACCCTTCTGGTTGGCGATCGCCAGCACGCGCGGGGCGCGGGGCGCGTCCGGTGCGGGATGCGCGACCGGCGCATCGGCCGGAGGCAAGGTCAGATCATCAAGCGCGATCAGATCATCTTTCGAATTGTCATTCATTTCTTTTTCCCCCGCTTGCTCAATCCCGTGACCCGGACGATCCGGGCCTCCGGGTTGGTCAGACTCGGGATCAATTCCGCTTCAATATTCCAATATTTAGAGGCTTCGGTCAATTCAGCCTCTACATCTTGTCCTTTCGGGAACAATCCAACGGCTCCCTTGGCGATCAAAGGGGCCGCGTATCCGCACAGCACCGTAAGCGAGGCGAGCGCGCGGGCCATCACCACGTCGGCGGTACCGGCTAAACTGTCCCCGCAATTCTCAGCCCGCTCGGCGTGGACTTGCGCCGGCAAACCGAGCGCCGTCACCACATCGCGCAGAAACGCGGCTTTCTTCTGCCGGCTCTCCACCAGATGCACGGTGACGCCGGGCGTATCGGCAAGCACGCAGGCGACCACGATGCCGGGAAAGCCCGCACCCGCGCCGAAATCGACCCAGGTCTTCGCGCCGGGTGCGAGTGGCAACAGTTGCAGCGAATCGGCGATGTGCCGGGTCCAGAGCTGCGGCACCGTCGAGTCGGCGATGAGATTGGTGTGCGCCTGGGTGCGCAACAGCATCGCCGCATAGCGATCGAGCCGCCTCGCCACATCATCGGACACCGGCATCAAGGCCAACGCACGATCGCGATCGTCCAGATCGATGGCGAGCGACCGCAGCGCGACAGAACTGTGGTCGTCGCTCATGATACGCGGGCGGCGGCTTGCGCGCGGCCGCGCAATTTCAGATGCGCAACGAGCAAGGTCAGCGCCGCCGGCGTCACGCCATCGAGCCGCGCCGCGTGACCGATGGTGCGCGGACGCGCCGCCGCCAGTTTGTGCCGCGCTTCGTTCGACAGACCTTTGATCGCGTCGTAGTCGAGATCGTCGGGCAACGTCACGCTTTCATCGCGACGATACGACTCAATGTCCGCCGCCTGACGCGACAGATACACATCATATGTCGCATCAATCTCGATCTGCTCCGCGATCGCGGGCGCGAGCGTGCCAAGCTCCGGCCAGATGCGCGTGAGATCGTTGATGCTGATCGTCGGATAGGCGAGCAGCTCGAACGCGGTGCGGCGCTGTCCGTCATTGTTCAGCGACAAACCGTAAGTGTTCGCCTGGTTCGGCGTGATCGACACCGACTTCGCGAAATCGCGCGCCGCATTGAGCGCGTCATTCTTCTGCGTGAAATGTCGCGCACGTTCCGCGCCGACACAGCCGAGCGCAATGCCTTTCTGCGTCAAGCGCTGATCGGCATTGTCGGCGCGCAACGCGAGCCGATATTCGGCGCGCGACGTGAACATGCGATACGGCTCGGTGACGCCGCGCGTCACGAGATCGTCGATCATCACGCCGAGATACGCTTCCGCGCGATCGAACGTGATGGCATCGCTGTCGCTCGCACGCGCCGCGGCGTTCAATCCCGCGAGCAATCCTTGCGCACCCGCTTCTTCGTATCCCGTTGTGCCGTTGATCTGTCCGGCGAGAAACAAACCGCGCATGCGCTTTGCTTCCAGCGTCGGCTGCAATTCGCGCGGATCGACATGATCGTATTCAATCGCGTAGCCGGGACGAATGATGCGCGTCTTTTCCAGCCCGCGAATGCTGGCGACAATCGCGCGCTGCACGTCTTCCGGCAGCGATGTGGAAATGCCGTTCGGATAAACGGTGTCGTCGTCGAGCCCTTCCGGCTCGAGGAAGATCTGATGTCCGTCGCGCTCGCCGAAGCGCATGATCTTGTCTTCGACCGACGGACAATAACGCGGACCGCGACTGGCGATCTGTCCCGAATACATCGGCGAGCGATGCACGTTGTCGCGGATCACCTGATGCGTCGCATCGGTGGTGCGCGTGATGCCGCATTGAATTTGCGGCGTGATCGATGTTCGCCGTCAGCATCGAGAACGGCTCGGGCGGATCATCGCCCGGCTGCATCTCCAGCGCCTGCCAGTCGATGGTCTTGCCGTCGAGCCGCGGCGGCGTGCCGGTTTTCAAACGGCCGAGCGCGAAGCCGATGCGCTCCAGCGCGCGCGACAAGCCCATCGCCGGCGCTTCGCCGACGCGACCGGCGGGGATCTGCTGCTCACCGATATGAATAAGGCCGCGCAGAAACGTGCCGGTGGTGAGAACCGCCGCGCCGCAGATCAGTTCGCGTCCATCCGCGAGCCGAACGCCGGCGATGCGATCGTTGGTGATGAATAGATCGTCGGCCTCGCCTTCGATCACCGTGAGATTTTGCGTCTCGCGGATCGCCGCCTGCATCGCCGCTGCATAAAGCTTGCGATCGGCCTGCGCGCGCGGTCCGCGCACCGCCGGACCCTTGCGGCGGTTAAGAACGCGAAACTGGATGCCGCCGGCATCCGCTACACGACCCATCAGGCCGTCGAGGGCATCGATTTCCCGCACCAGATGGCCCTTGCCCAGGCCGCCGATCGCCGGATTGCACGACATGGCGCCGATGGTGTCGAACCGATGGGTCAAAAGCGCCGTGCGCGCGCCCATGCGCGCCGCCGCGGCCGCGGCTTCACAGCCGGCGTGCCCGCCTCCGATGACGATGACGTCGAAACGCAAGTCCATGGCGTTGGCTCGATCGGTGCCCGTGTTTCACGTGAAACAGATAGGCGCGGTTCGCAGCGCCATCTATCACTTGCCGATGCAGAAATCACGAAAGATGACGTCGAGCACGTCTTCGACATCGACGCGGCCTACCAGCCGACCGAGAGCGCGCGCCGCCAGCCGCAATTCCTCCGCCACGATTTCCTCGCGGTCGGCCGGCGGCTCGGCCAGGGCGCGGTCGAGCGAGGCCACCGTCTCCTGCAGCGCCAGCCGGTGACGCTCGCGGGTGATCAGCACCGGCTCGCCGCCGCCGATGACGTCCGCGGCGAACCCCTCCAACGCGTCGAGCAGCTCCGCCAGACCCTCCCCGGTCCGCGCCGATATCGCGAACGATCGAAGCGATTCATCCTTCGTTAGCGATGCCGGTTCGTTGACCCCCCCGGCCAGA
>JAHBZF010000007.1 GCA_019635575.1 Pseudolabrys sp.
CGCTCGCGCTCGCGCTCGCGCCCCTGCACGTACGTCTCCGGCTCGCTCGGGTCGTCGCTGCGCTGCGCGAGGAACGCCATGTGCGCGACCGACACGCGCCCGCGGATCGACAGGTCGCCCGCGAGCCCCGCGACCGATGCGTAGTGCGTCACGAAGAGCGTGAAGGCGCGCGACTCCAGCGCGAGGTGCCGGAGCGCCGCGTACGCGATCGCCGCGCCATCGAACGTCGACGTGCCGCGCCCGAGCTGGACGTCGCGCGCGCGCGCGCGAGCGTGAGGCCGGCGGGCGAGCGAGCGCACATCGCGCACCGGCGCACCTCGTCCATGATCACGAGCGACTCGGACGTCGCCGACGACAGGATCTCGCTCGCCTCCGCCAGCTCGACGAAGAACGTGCTGCGACCGGCGAGCGGGTTGTCGCTCGCGCCCATGCGCGTATAAATCGCGTCGAACACGGGCAGCCGCGCGCTCTCCGCCGGCACGAACGAGCCGATCTGCGCGAGCAGCGCGATCAGTGCATTCTGCCGCAGGAAGGTCGACTTACCGGCCATGTTCGGGCCGGTGAGCAGCCAGATGCGTCCTGCCTCATGTCCGCCCGGCGGCGACAGATCGCAATTGTTGGCGACGAACGCGCCGCCGTCGCGCGCCAGTGCCTGTTCCACCACCGGATGACGACCGCCCTCGATCTCGAAGGCGAGCGTTGCGTCGATCTGCGGCCGCACATAATCGCGCTCGGCGGCGAGCGTCGCCAGCGCGGCGGTCACATCGAGCGCGGCGAGCGCCTGCGCCGCCGCCTTGATCGGCTCGCTGGCGACGGTGATGCTCGCTGCGAGTTGTTCGAACATCTCCAGTTCGAGACCGAGCGCGCGGTCGCCGGCGCTGGCGATCTTTGCTTCCAGTTCGCCGAGTTCGGTGGTGGTGAACCGCACCTGTCCGGCGAGCGTCTGGCGGTGGATGAAGGTCTGATTGAGCGGCGCGGCCATCAGCTTGTCGCCGTGCTGCGCCGTCACCTCGACGAAATAACCGAGCACGTTGTTGTGCCGGATCTTCAAGATCTTGATGCCCGTCTCGTCGGCGTAGCGCGCCTGCAGTGCGGCGATGACGCGGCGCGCCTCGTCGCGCAGCGCACGCGTCTCGTCGAGCGTCGTGCTGTAGGCGGGACGGATGAAGCCGCCGTCGCGCTTGAACACCGGAAGCTCGTCGTCGAGCGCAGCGGCGAGTTCGCGCGCGATCGCCTTGTCGACGCCGGCGCAGGCAGCAGCAGCGTCGGCGAGATCGGCCGGGGCATCCGCCAGCGATGACAGACGGCCGGCAAGATCGGCGGCGGCGGTCAGGCCGTCGCGGATGCCGGCAAGATCGCGCGGGCCGGCGCGGCCGAGCACGATGCGCGCCAGCGCGCGGGCGAGATCGGGTGCACGGTTGAGCGCCGCGCGCAGATCGGCGCGCAAGGTGGCTTGCGCGACCAGAAATTCCACCGCGTCGTGGCGGCGGCGGATCACCTCGACATCGGTCAGCGGCGCGGCAAGCCGCTGCGCGAGGAGCCGCGAACCCGCCGAGGTCACGGTGCGGTCGATGGAAGCGAGCAGCGAGCCCGCGCGTTCGCCGCTCATGGTGCGCATCAGTTCGAGATTGGCGCGGGTGGCCTGATCGATCGCCATGGTGGCGCCGGCCTGCTCACGCAGCGGCGGAGACAGCGGCGGGCGTCTGCCGATCTGCGTGCGCTCGACATAGCTGATGCAGGCGGCGGCCGCGGTGAGTTCGAGCCGCGTCAGATCGCCGAACGCGGCGCTGGTCGCGACCGCGAAGAAATCCGTAAGCCGTCGCTCGGCGCTGGCGCCGTCGAATACATCGCGCGCCAGCGGCACCACCGCGGGAAACTCGCGCCAGAACGCGGCGAGGTCTGCATCTGAAAAAAGCGCATCGGAGACGAGGATTTCGCCGGGATCGACGCGCGCGATCTCCGCAGCCAGCGCGCCGCGCTCGCACTCGGCGATGCGGAATTCGCCGGTGGAGATATCGATCCAGGCGAGGCCGAAGCGGCTATCGGTCTCGCCGGCGCGGGCGCGCGCCACCGCCAGCAGATAATTGTTGCGCCGCGCGTCGAGCAGCGTGTCCTCGGTCAGGGTGCCGGGCGTGACGAGGCGCACCACGTCGCGGCGGACCACGGCCTTGGACCCGCGCTTCTTCGCCTCGGCCGGGTCTTCCATCTGCTCGCAGACGGCGACGCGGTGGCCGAGCGCGATCAGCTTGTGCAGATATTCGTCGGAGCGGTGGATCGGCACGCCGCACAGCGGTACGTCCTTGCCGAGATATTTGCCGCGCTTGGTCAGCATGATGCCGAGCGCGCGCGAAGCGACTTCGGCATCCTCGAAGAACAGTTCGTAGAAATCGCCCATCCGGTAGAACAGCAGGCAGTCCGGATTGGCGGTCTTGATCTCGATATACTGTTCCATCATCGGCGTCGGACGCGCGACGTCGTCCGGTGCCTTGACCGGCTCCGCGGGCGGCGGATCGTCGTCGAGTTCGGAACGGAGGGCGCGGGCGGCGGTCATGACCGGCGGACGCTAGCAGAAGCGCGCCGGGGTTTCACGGTCGCACGCCCCAGAACCCCCGGTTTTCACGGGCCGGACTCGCACGAAAAAGCCGGAAAAGCCTTATGTCACCGCATTGGCGCGGCGCAGCCCGCCGAGCATGGAGGATTCCATGACGTGCGCCCTGGCTCGTTGCGGGTCGGCGGCGACCGCCATCAGCTCGGTGAGATGCTGGCGTTGCACGGCGGGATCGCGCTCCTGCAACAATTGCTTGTTGCGGATCGACATCTTCTGCACCTGCTCGACAGTCGCGGCGCGGCGCTGCCGGTCGTAAACGCCGAGCAGGGTTTCGTTCTCGCCATGCCAGACGCGGCCGAGCTTGTCGGCGAGATTGATCGCGTCATGGATGCCGCTGTTGAGGCCGAAGCCGCCGAGCGGATTGTTGAGATGCGCGGCGTCGCCGGCAAGCAGCGCGCGGCCGTGGATGAACGTCTGCGCGACGCGCTGATGCACGCGATAGATGCTCTTGTAGCGGATCTCGTAAGGCTGGTCGCGCTGTACCAGCAACTGCATCGCGCGCTCGATATTCGCCGGGTCGAGCAGTTCGGCATCGGATTTCTGCGGATCGCCGTAGAACGCCGCGCGCCACAGGCCGGGCGGGCCGTCGTCTGGCACCTTGAACACCGCGGCCCATTCGATCGGATCGGACACATAGGCGTTCATCGTGAAGCCGTGCTGGCCGAGATCATAAGGCGTGCTGGCGACGACAAAAAATTCCGGCCAGGTGAAGCCTTCGAATTCGATACCGGTGCCTTTGCGCACGACGCTACGCGAGCCGTCCGCGCCGATCAGCCACGATGCTTCGATGACGCGCGTCTCGCCGTCCGTCTCCACGGTGACGCGCACGCCGTCGCCATCCTGCGTGTAGTCGGCGACACGATGATTGAAATGGACTTCCGTGCCGGGGATCGCCCGCAGGATGTCGAGCTGGATCGGCGTCAGCCGGTGTTGCTCGAGATGCAGCCGATAGGGATACGGCGTGACATCAGCCAGAAGTCCGAGATCGAACTGCGCGATATATTCGCCGCGCTTGTCGCGGATTTGCCATTCTTGGACCTGCAGCCCGGTGTCGTGCATCCGGTCGGTGATGCCGTAGGGCGCCATCATCTCCAGCGTCGGCGGGTGATAGGAACCGGCGCGCAGATCGTGGGTAAGCGCCGGTTCGGCCTCGAACACGATGACGGGAATGTTCTGCCGGGCGAGCGCGATCGCGCACATCAAACCGGTGGGACCGGCGCCGGCGATGACGACGGGCTTGGACGTTTTCGAGTTCATGGATTAACGGAAGAACTTGACGCCGGTGAGCGCTTCGAGGTTGCCGCGATAAAGCCGGTCGAGGTCGGCCTGCGAGAAATTCATCGAGTCGATGATCTTCATGGTGTCGCGGATATAGCCGGGGCCTTTCTCCGGGTCGAACGGGCAATCCGATGCAAAGATGATGTGATCCATGGCATAAAAGTCGAAGCCGCACAGCGCCGCGCCACGGCCGCCGAATGTGGCGGTGTCGGCGTGGAAATTCTGCTTGAAGTAGTCGAGCGGCCGTTTCTTCAGGCTGCGGCGCAGCGCATCGAGGTCTTCGTCGGATGTGCGCGCGCCGATCTGGTCCCAGCCGGGGCCGATGCGGCCTTCGAGCATCGGCACGATGCCGCCGAAATGGTGCACGATCAGCTTGAGATCCGGATATTTGTCCAGCGTCCTGGAGAAGACGAGCCGCGACATCGCAGCGGCCGTTTCATAAGACCAGCCGAGGGCCCACCAGATTTCGTATTTCGATTTCGGCTCGTCCATGTAATCGGGATGCTTGGCGTTACGTGCTGGATGCAGCCAGACCGGTTTCTTGTTGCCATTCATCGCCGCGAAGAACGGCTCGAACTCCGGCCGATCGATCGGCTTGCCAAGCACGTTGGTGTAGATTTGCACGCCGAGCGCGCCGTTCTTCAGCGCGCGTTCGGCCTCGCGCACACCGGCGTCCGGCGCGCCCATCGGCGCCTGCGCGACCCAGCCGGGATAGCGCTTCGGATCGCGCGCGCAAATTTCGGCGAAGCCGTCGTTGACGATCTTGGCGTAGTCCTCGACCTGATCCGGCGCGGCGAGATATTCGAGCGGCGGCATCGGATAGGACAGGATCTGCGCGTAGTTTTCGAAGCTGTCGACCACCCGGTTGCGAACGTCCATGTCGTGGATCGAGGGTACGCCGCGCATGCGCTTGCCGATGTCGCCGAAGCCGCTGTCCACCAGCTTCTCGAAGAATTTCGGCGGGATGAAATGAGTATAGGCGTCGATCCGCATGGTGGCCCTCGATGTGGTAGCAATTTATGCGGTGTTAAGGCGCTGTTGTGCAAGCGTGGTGGAGACGGCGAGGCGCATGGCAGCCACGCTGTCCTCTCGGATTATTGCCGCGCTGCGGCATCAAAGCGCGGTCATTCGGCGGCGGTGGGCAGCGCCGTCTGCGCGGCGATGGCGGCGAGGCAACGTGTCAGGCTCTCGCCTTCCGGGTCGGCCAGGGCCGCCGCGCGGGCGCTGGCGATGGCATCGATCGCGAGCGGCAGCGGGATCGCGCCCGCCAGTGCCGGCCGGATCACCTGTGTCTCGATGCTTGCGAAATTCGCGGTGCCGCGGGCATGGGTGTCGCCATAGCCCTTGATCAGGCGGGCGCATTCCGCGATCTCGCGCGCCAGATCGGAGCCGAGGTTGGGCGAGCGCGCCGCGGCGCCGCGGATCATGCCGAGCCAGTTTTCGATCGCGGCCTGTTCCTCATGGTAGCGATGGCAATGCGGTCGCCAGCCGCGCAGCTTGGCCAGCAGCCAGAACCGCAGGAAGCCGGTGACCGAGGTGGTGTTCACCTCCATGCCGAAATAGACGCGGCCGAGCCAGCCGCGCCGCGCCGCCAGCCGCAGGATCGCGCGCGCCAGGCGCGGCGGCAGGATCTGGCAGAACTCGTCAATGCCGGGCTTGAGGAAATCGGTGATCACGAACGGCTCGCCCGACGCTTTCAGTTCCTCGCGGGCGATGCGGGCGAACCGCTCCGGCGCGATCTTCGCCTGCGCGACGCGGATCACATCCTCGAACGACATGCGCACGGCAAGATGCCGCGCTGTCTCGCGCAGCAGGATCGGGTCGCCGCCGGCGAACGGAGCGAGTCGGTCGAGATAAAGCCGCGCGTAGCGCGCGCTCTGATAGGCGACGAGGCGGCGTACGCCTTCCAGCACGATCTCGCGTGCGGCCTCGGGGAATGCCGTCGTGGCGCGCTCCAGGTCGGCCAACGTTTCGCGGCTGTGCTTCTTCGTTTCTACCGGCGCGACGACTGGCAGCCGCGCTTTCGCTGCCGCGAGCCCAGCGCGGAAGCCGCGCAGATTGGCGTCCGCCGCTTTTCCTTCGGCGCGGATCGCTGTCTCGAAATCATCCGCGGTCATCGGCATCACGCCGCTGCCGGCGAGCGCACCGAGCATCACGGAATTGATCATGGTGCCGTTGGCCTTCGCCAGGGTCTCCATGTCGATCAGCAGATTGTCGCGCGCATTGTCGTTGATCGCCTGGATCAGCAGATCGCGGTCGTAACGGCCGTCGCCCATCGCCATCTTTTCGGTGGTGAGATAGGAGCGGCCGGTCGCGCCGAGCATCAGGGTGCGGTCGCGGGTGACGAAGCCGTTGGCGATGGCCCGACCCGCTTCAAGCAGTTCGGTCGCGGCCATGATGTCGACGTCGCCGACGCCGGGGGTGAGCGACAGCACCGGCCGGCGGCCGTTGAGCGCGCGCCATGTCGCGGGCACGACCTCGATATAATAAGTGGTGGCGCCGGTACGCTGCGCGACGCCGGGGATCGATGTGCTCTGCACCGGATAGCCGGCATGGGTCGCCGCCTTGACGATCCAGTCGGTGAGCACGCCGCCGCCTTCGCCGCCGAGCGCGGCGATCAGCAGGGTAATGGGGCGGTCCGGGGCGGCGCTCATGTCGGTGTCGTGGTGCGGGCGTCAAGGGTGGTGCTGGCGCGTGCCAGCGCGGGAATCGGCGCCAGTGCCGGCTCGGCCTGTGGGAATCGAATGCCGAACAGGCCGAGGAATCCACGCCGCATCGCGAACAGGAAGCGGTCCCACGCGGTGGCGTTGCGGATGATTTCGGCACGATAGAACGACGGGCACAGCACCGCGGCGTGCGCGACCTCGCCGCACAGGCCGCAGCCGACGCAGCTCTCGATCACGGTCGCGACCGGATCGGTGCGCAGCGGATCGGGCGACGGCTTCACCGTCAGCGACGGACAGCCGGATAGCCGCATGCAGGAATGGTCGCCGGTGCAGATCTCGTCGTCGACGCCGTAGCGCGCACGGGTGACTCGCTCGCCGCGCTTGAGCTTCTCGGCATCTTCCACGCGAACGCGCCGCTGGCGCGCAAGCTGGCATTCGCCGTCGGCAATGATGACCTTGAGGCCGCGTTCGGCGGTCTGCATCGCTTCCTTCAAGGTCTTCAGCATGGTCGCGACATTGTAGGTGCGGACCTTGCGCAGCCATTTGACGCCGAAGGTGCGCAGCGTCTGCTCGATGTCCATGGTCTGGCCGGACGCCGCGTAGCTGTCCTTGCTCGACGGCATGAACTGCTGGCCGGTTGCCGAGGTGTAGCCGTTCTGCATCACGATCAGCACGCCATCGCCCTTGTTGAACAGGTTCGACGCGACGCCGGTGATCAAACCGTTGTGCCAGAATCCGCCGTCACCCATCACTGTGATCGGCCGCCGCTCCATGTTCGGTCCGACCGCTGCGGCGGCGGCGAGCGACATGCCATAACCGAGGATCGAATTGCCCATGGAGAACGGCGGCAGGGTCGCGAACGAATGGCAGCCGATATCGGTGGAGATATGCGTCGGGCCGAGTTCGCGCTGCATCAACTTGACGGCGGAGAACACCGGGCGTTCCGGACAGCCGGTGCAGAAGCCGGGCGGGCGTGGCGGAATCTCGCCGGTTGATTTCGTCGCGGCCGGCCGATGCGCCAGCATGGTCTCGACCCGTGCCGCGATCGCGTCGGCATCGACGCCGGTCGGTCGCGTCTTGATCAGGAACGCGGCGAGACCGCGCAGCAGCACGTCCTGCGTATATTCGCCGGCGGCGGGCAGGCAGTCCTTGCCGTGGATCTGCGTCTGGATATCGGCGCGGCGCAACTGCGTGTTGATCTGCTGCTCGATGTAATCGGGGTTGCCTTCCTCGACGATCAGCACCGCGCGCTTGCCGGCGCAGAACTGCGCCACTTCGTCGGGCACCAGCGGGTAGGCGAGGTTGAGCACATAGATCGGGATGCGCGCGGCGCCGAACAGATCGGCGAGACCGATGCGGCCGAGCGTGCGCACGACGCTGTTATAGAGCCCGCCGAGCACGACGATGCCGATCTCGCTGACGTCACCGTCGAACACCTCGTTGAGCTTTTGTTCGCGGGCGAACGCCTGGGCGGCCGGCAGCCGGTGTTCGGCCTTGAGCTTCTCGTGCACGAAGGTGACCGGTGGATGCGCCAGCCGCATGTAATCGAATTTCGGCGGACCGGAGAGCTTGTTGCGGCCGGAGAATTGTCCGCGGCGGTTATCCTTGGTGGTGAACTCGCCGGTGACATGGCAGGCGCGGATGCGTAATTCGAGCATCACCGGCGCGTGGGTCGCCTCCGACAACGCGAAGCCCTGTTCGACAGTGTTGACGATGGTGGGGAGATCGGGCCGAGGATCGAGCAGCCAGATGCCGCATTTCATCGCATAAGCGTAAGAGCGCTCCTGGATGACGCTTGCGCCTTCGCCGTAATCCTCGCCGATGACGATCATCGCGCCGCCGATGACGCCGGGTGAGGCGAGGTTCGACAGCGCGTCGGCCGCGACATTGGTGCCGACCACGGATTTCCACGTCACCGCGCCGCGCAGCGGATAGTTGATCGAGGCGCCGAGCATCGCCGCGGCGGAGGCTTCGTTGGTGCAGGTTTCCAGATGCACGCCGAGATCGTCGAGCAGGTCGCCGGCATCGACCATCACATCGATCAGGTGCGACACCGGCGCGCCCTGATAGCCGCCGACATAGGACACGCCGGATTGCAGCAGCGCCTTGGTGACCGCGAGGATACCTTCGCCCTCGAAGGTCTCGCCGTCGCCGAGTTTCAGCGCCTCGACTTCCTTGCTGAATGAACGCTCTGCCATTGCGGCACCAGACTTTCTCGGCGCTTCAGAACATGCCGTTGTTATGTGCCATCGTCTCGGGGATGTCCTGCGCGACGTCCCAGTGCTCGACGATCTTCCCGTTCTCAAGACGGAAGATATCCATGATCGCCCGCCCGCGCGTGCCAGGTTCGCGGATATTGTGGACATGGAGGATCACGTAGTCGCCGTCGGCGAAGACACGCTTGATCTCGCTTTTATAGCCGGGGAACTTGTCCTTCAGGAATGCGACAAAAGCCTTGAAGCCGTCGATCCCGTCTTTCGCGCCTGGATTGTGTTGAATGTAGCGCGGTCCGAGATATTTCGCCGCTGCATCGAAATCCTTGTCGTTGATGCCTTTCTGATAAAACTCGACAACGGCCTTCTTGTTGGCCTCCATCTGCTTCGCGTCGGCCGCCAGCGCGCCCGACGCCGAGATCAGCGAGAATGCGGCGGCGGCGATCAGTTTGATCATCATGCTTCTCCCCATTCTTTCATCTACATATGCGACGGGAGCCAGAGCGCCAGGATCGGGAAGGCGATCAGGATCACCAGCCGGATCAGGTCGGTGACGATGAAAGGCAGCACGCCCTTGAAGATCGTCGCGAAACTGACGTCGTCGATCACGCTTTTTATCACGAACACGATCATCCCGACCGGCGGATGGATCAGGCCGAGTTCCACGGTCATGACGATGATGATGCCGAACCAGATCGGGTCGAAACCGAGATGCATCATCACCGGGAAGATGATCGGGATGGTGAGGATGATCATCGCCATCGCGTCCATCAGACAGCCGAGGAACAGATACATCAGCATGATGAGCGCGAGCACGCCGTAACGGCCGAGGCCGAGCCCGGTCAGGAACTCGGTGACCTTCTGCGGCGTCTGCGTGACGGTGAGGAAGTAGCCGAACAGCAGCGCGCCGATCAGCACGGTGAACACCGCGGCGGCGGTGCGCGTCGCCTGCAATAGCGAGCGGCGGATATCGGCGCGGTTGAGCTTGCCGCGCAAGACGCCGATCAGGAACGCGCCGCCCGCGCCCATGCCGCCGGCCTCGGTCGGCGTGAACAGACCGCCATAGAGGCCGCCGATCACGAACAGGAACAGCAGCAAGGTCGCCCAGATGTCGCGCAGGCTGTCGAGCCGCTCCTTCCAGGAGTGGCGCGGCGTCGCCGGCAGGAAGCCAGGCCGCACGAAGCCGATGATCATCACCGTCATGATGTACATCGTTGCAGCGAGCAGGCCTGGGATGATGCCGGCGATAAACAGCTTGCCGATATCCTGCTCGGTGATGATGCCGTAGACGGCCAGCACCGTGGAGGGTGGCAGCATCGCGCCGAGCGTGCCGCCGGCGGCGATGACGCCGGTGGCGAACGACTGCGGATAGTTGTAACGGCGCATCTCCGGATAGGCGACGGTGGAGAACGTCGCCGCGGTGGCGACCGACGAGCCGGAGATCGCGGCGAAGCCGCCGCACGCCGCAATGGTGGCGATGCCGAGCCCGCCGCGGAAATGCCCGAGGAACGAATTGGCGGTGCGGAACAGTTCGCGGCTCATGCCGGAATTGGTGACGAACGCCCCCATCAGCAGGAACATCGGGATGACGCCGAAGGTGTAGTCGGTCACCGTGCGCATCGAGGTGTGGCCGATGATCTTCAGCGCGGCCGAGCCGTTGACGATGTAGGCGAAGCCGGACACGCCGACGAGGCCCATCGCCATGCCGACCGGCACGCGCAGGATCATCATCACGAACAGCGCGGCAAAACCGAGAATGGCGACGGTATCGGTGCTCATGCGGGGCGCCCGTTATTCGACCGGTTTCATTTGATAGCTGCCGCCGTGCTCGTCGGCATAGAAGATCAGCCGCCAGGTGCGGATCGCGATCAGCAAGACGGCGGACACGTCGCCGATCCACGCGAGCGCGAAGAACGGCCAGGTCGGCAATTGCAGATCGAAGGTGAGGACGTGGTCCTCATAGGTGCTGACCACCTTGTCGAACAGCGTGTAGGTCTGCACCGTGACGACGAACAGCAGCACCAGCGTCGCGAACACGTCGATGTAGCGCTGCCAGCGCGGGCTGACATTGCTGTAGAGCAGGTCGACGGTGATGTGGGTGCCGCGATAGGACGTGGCGGCGATGCCCCAGAAGATCAGGATGCCGAGCAGCAGCCGGCCGAAATCATAGGCATCGGGAATCTGCACGCTGAAGAAATAGCGCAGCATCACCGAAATGAAGATGTCGGCGGCGACGAGACCGACGAAGAACGCAGCGACCAGTTCGATGCCGTCGATGAAGCGATCCATCGGGCCGCGCTTGCGCGGCGGCGGCGATCCGGCAAGCTCGCGGGCGACCTCGGTGTCGCTGAGCGTTTCGGGAGTCATGTCGATATGTCCGATCGACGTTTGCGGGTCATTCCGGGGCGGCCTGTAAGGCCGGACCTAGAATCCAGAAACAAGTTTCGCTAACGCTGAAGTCCGGGTCGCCGCCTCCACCTGCGGGTGCAGGCGGCGACCCGGAGTGACAGCCGTCAGTTCGCGGCCGACTTGAACTTCACCAGCTCGGCCTTCAGCTCCTTCATGATCGCATCCGGATTGCCGCCGGTCTTGCGGACATTGTTGGCCCAGGTCTTTTCCAGCGGTTCGGCCGCCTTCTTCCACTCGGCAAGCTGCGCCGGAGTGATCGGATAGACCTCATGGCCGGCTTCCGCCTTAAGCTTGGCGATGCCAGCGTGTTCGAAATCAGCCCACGGCGCGGCGACCTTCAGTGCCCAGTCGTTATTGCAGTGAGCGTCGATCACCTTCTTCTGCGATGCGGACATCGCCTTGTAGGTGTCCTTGTTGAACACGAACACGAAGGTGGTCGCGTAGAGCGGCACGTCCATGTGGTACTTCGTGACCTTGTCGATGCCGAACAGCGGCACCGAGCCCCACGGGAAGGTCACCGCGTCGGCGACACCCTTCTCGAGAATGTCGCGTACTTCCGGCGCGCTCGACTGCACATTTGTGCCGCCGAGCGAGGTGACGAAGGTCGCCATGGTGGCGTGTGCCGGGCGAATCTTCATGCCCTTGATGTCGGCCGGCACCATGATTTTCTTGGTCTTGGAATGGAACGAGCCGGGATCGTGGATGAAGGCGAGGCAGAACTTCACGTCCTTCATTTCGCGGTCCGCGTATTTGCGATACCAGGCGTCGATCGCCTGTGAGCCGCCCTTGGCGTTGGCGAACAGGAACGGTAGCTCGCCGGCGCCGATGATCGGGAAACGGCCGGGCTGATAGCCGGGATTGACGTAGGTGAGATCGGCGATGCCGTCGCGCGCCATGTCGTAATGGTCGAACGCCTTGCCGAGCTGCTGCGACGGATAGACCTTGTATTTGATCGTGCCGTTCGAGGCTTTCTCGACCGACGCGCCCCAGTCCTCCAGCGCCTTCTGCAGCGGGTGCGACGGCGGCACCCAGTGCGCGAGCTTCAATTCAAAGGTCTTGTCCTGCGCTTGAGCCTGCGGCGCGGTAGCGAGCATCAGCGCGACAGCGGTGGCGGAAACGGCGCCCGCCAGGTGGCGACGAACTTGCATGAGTGTCCTCCCCGGACGATATCGTTGTTGACCAAGTTGACCTTGATTCAGCCGATAGCAGCCGTCAGTGTAATCCGGTATAGTTGGATATCAAACTATTTTCGGATGTGCCGTGGCGCGCAAGGTTTCTGCTGCAAGACAAAAAACGGATGCTGCGGCGCGGAAGAAAAAGTCCGGTGCCGCGCCAGCGGCCGATCTCGGTCCGCTCGGCGGCTGGATCGGATTTTATCTGCGCATGGCGCAGATCGCGTCGTTTCAGGCGTTTGCGCGCCGCACGCGCGAGCACGATCTCAATCCGGGCCGCTTCGCGGCGCTGATGGTGATCGGTAAGAACCCGGACATCAGCCAGACGGTGCTCAGTCAGGCGATCGGCCTCGACAAGTCGTCACTGACGCCAGCGATCGACAGTCTGGCGCGGCGCGGTCTGGTACGGCGCACCCGCACCGCCACCGACAAGCGGGCCTACCGGTTGCGGCTAACCGCGGCGGGCGAGGGGATTTTGCGCGAGTTGACGGCCTGCGCCCAGGCGCATGACCGCGATCTCGATGCGATTGTCGGGCGGCAGCGGCCCGCCGTGTTGCGGGCATTGAAGCGCATCGTCGAAACGCTCGGCAGCTAAAGCGGCGTCAGGCTTCGCCGCGGAATAGCTTCGCCAGATTGTCCGGAATCGGTTTCGACTTGATCTTCGATGGATCGTTCGGATCGCGCCCGACCCAGACGCGCTTTTCGAAACCTTCCACCGTCACCTTGCCGTCCTTGACGATACGGTGGGTGATGTCGAAGCTCGACGTACCGACGCGTGTGAATTCGGATTCGATCGTCACCGTGTCGCCGAACCGGTTGGGGCTGTGGAATTTGCCCTGCGTATCCACCATCGGATAGCCGGCCACATCATAAGCCTGGAAGAGCTGATATTTGGTGAGCTTGCTCGCCGCCGAGATCAGCATGGTGGTCGAATGATCGAACATCGCGAAGTAGCGCGGATAGAACACGATCTGCGCGGGATCGCAGTCGCCCCATTCGATGATGAAGGTGCGGGAATTCTTGAGCATGCGGGAAGATCCTCGGCGGCGGGTTGCACCACTATAGCGGTCCCGCGCGCTGGCAACAGGGGTTGCTGATTTACCTCGGTGCCAGTATCGCGGAGCCGCTATCGCGGAGCCATGCGCAGCGCGCCGTCGATGCGGATATTCTCGCCGTTGAGATAACCGTTCTCGATCATGTGCTGCGCCAGCGCGGCATATTCCGCCGGCTCACCGAGCCGCTTCGGGAACGGCACCGACGCCCCAAGTGAATCCTGTGCTTCCTGCGGCAACGCGCGCAGCATCGGCGTACCGAAGATGCCGGGCGCGATCGCCAGCACGCGGATGCCGAATTGGGCCAGTTCGCGCGCCGCCGGCAAGGTCAGCGCAGCGACACCGCCCTTCGACGAGGCATAGGCAGCCTGTCCGACTTGGCCTTCATAGGCCGCGACCGAGGCGGTGTTGATAATCACGCCGCGCTCGCCATCGACCGGCTCCAGCGTCTGCATTGCAGCGGCAGCAAGCCGCAGCATGTTGAAGGTGCCGATCAGGTTGATCTTCACGACCCTCTCGAAATCGGCGAGCGGCTGCGGCCCCTCCTTGCCGACGATGCGCTTGGCCGGACCGACACCGGCGCAATTGATCAGGATGCGCGCGATATTGTGGGAAGCCGCCGCTTCGGCGATGGCTTCCTCGCCGCTCTTCGCATCGGTCACGTCGCAATAGACGGCGATGCCGCCGATCTTCTTCGCCACGGCGGTTGCGGCGTCCTTGTTGACGTCGAGAACCGCTACGCGGGCGCCGGCTTTCGCCAGCCGTTCCGCGGTCGCGGCTCCGAGGCCCGAACCGCCGCCAGTGACGATCGCCGCATGTCCCATGATCTGCATGATGCTGTGTCCGTGTCAGTCGCCGATGGAAATAACATGCCCCGGTCGCGGCGCACGATAAAGGTCTTCGACCAGCTCGGCGCGATGCCGCAGCACCGCGCGCTGGTTGATCGAGCCTTTGTCGGTGGCTTCGCCGATATCAAGGGAGGGCGGAGTTTCGAGCAGGATCGCGCGGCAGATGCGCGTGGACGAGCCGGTGCTGCGTGCCGCGAGCGCCGTCAGCAGGGCGCGAAACCGGTCCCGCACGCGTGGATCGGTGAGCACTTGCGCCGGCGATGCGTCGGCGGCGATGCCGTCGCACAGTCTGCGGCAGGCTTCGACATCGGGGAAAATCAATGCGGTGAGATCGTCGCGGTTGAGTCCGGCCAGAACCACATCGCGCACCAGCGGATTGAAATGTTCGATGAACGCGCCACGCAGCGGCCCGACGCTGACCCAGGTGCCGGTCGCGAGCTTGAAATCTTCCGCGAGCCGTCCATCGAACAGCAGGCCCTTTCCGGCGTCGCCGGCATCGACGAATTTCAGCGCGTCGCCGAGCTTGTAATAGCCTTCGTCGTCGAAAGTCTCGCGCGTCAGCGCGTCCTGCCGCCAATAGCCGGGGGTGATGTGCGGGCCGCGCAGCCGCGCTTCCAGCTTGTCCTCGGTCGGCACCAGTTTGAGATCGACGCCGGGGAACGGCAGACCGATATTGCCCGGATGCGCGGACTCGAAGGTGCGCAGCAGCGAAGCCGGCGCGGTTTCCGTAGAGCCGAGCGACGTGACGAACAGGATGCGCTCGCCAGTCACGTCCGCCGACAGCGCCTCGTATTGTTCGGCGACCGCCTGGCTCAGTCCGGCGCCGGCGTAGAACAGCAGTTTCAGCTTGCTGAAGAACGTCTCGCGCAGCTGCCGGTCGTCGCGCAGGAACGGCAGCAGCGCCTCGTAGCCCTTCGGTACGTTGAAATAGATGGTTGGTGCGATCTCGCGCAGGTTGCGCGCGGTTTTCGGCGCGCCCGGCGGTGTTGGATTGCCGTCGTCGAGATAGAGCGAGCCGCCGTTGGCGAGCACCATGTTGAAGTTGTGGTTGCTGCCGAAGGTGTGGCTCCACGGCAGCCAGTCGACCACCACCGGCGGTGCGTCGGTGAGGAACGGCATGCCGGTCTGTAGCATCGCCTGGTTTGCGCAGATCATGCGCTGGGTGTTGATCACCGCCTTCGGCTGGCCGGTGGAGCCGGAGGTGAACAGGAATTTGGCGATGGTGTCCGGGCCGACCGTCGCATGCGCGCGATCGACGGCGTCATCGTTGCCGTTGGTGGTCAGCGCCGCGAACGGCGTCGCGTCGGCATCGCCGCGCGCAACCATGCGCTCGATCCCGTCCGGCACCACAGCGAGTGCACGACCGAACGGGCCGGCATCGCTGGCATAGACGAGGCCCGGCGTCAGCAGATCGAGAATGTAACGCAGCTTGCCGAAATCTGACGACATCAGCGAATAGGCCGGCGAGATCGGCGCGTAAGGCACGCCGATCATCATGCAGGCGAGCGACAGCAGTGCCTGCTCGATGTCGTTGCCGGACAGGATCGCCACCGGCCGATCGGGCGAAAGCGCGCGCGCGAGCAGGCCCTGGGCGATGCCGCGCACCTGCGTGAGCGTGTCGCGATAGGTCAGGGTGCGCCAGCCGTCTTCGCCGCCTTGGGCGTTGCGTTGCGCGAGATAAAGCCGGTCCGGGGCCTCGCCCGCCCAGCGTTCGAGATGGGCGGTGATCTTGTCCGGATAGGCCGGTAGTGGATCGGCGCAGCGTACGAGGATCGCGCCATCGGCGCGGCGCGTCACTTCAGGTCGCAACCTGCCGAGCCGGACCGGCCGCTGCGGCGCGCGAGCCGGCCGCGCTTGTGTGCCTGATTGTGCCATCGCCGTTCTGCTGCGTCTTTGTGCCGTCGCTTTGCGTTTCACCCGCTTCCCGGTTCAGGTCCGGGAATTGTTGTTATTGACAACAATCTGCTTTGACTGCTCCCCCGTCAAGACCCCTCTCGGCGGGAGGGGTCAGAGTACCTCGTGCACGTTCAGCTCGACCGCCTGCGCCAGCCGCGCGCCACCCGCGATAGCGAGAATATTGTTCAGCCAGCCGTGGGTTTTGTCGGCGGTCTCGAACCGCATCACGGTACGGAAATAATAGCGTGCCGGATCGACCGGCTCACCGCGCGCGAGGGCGGCGAGCACGTCCGGCGGGCCGTGCCGCAGTCCCTCGCTCGAGACGAGGATATGTGCGCCGTTGTCGGCGGCGATGGTGTAGCGCGCCTGAATGTCCGCGGTGCCGTCGGCGCGGATCAACTGCCAGTCGGCGCCGCCGCGCAGAATGCGTCCGGTCAGCTTCGGCCCGCTCACGGTTCCGCCGATGATGTCGATCACGCGGCGCTCGCCGTAAGGCGTCGCGCCGAATGGCAGGATCGGAGCGAGATCGGCGCGAATGGTGAAGATGGGTTGCGGTGACAGCATGATGTCGCATTTGACCCGTTCCAGGGACGCCCGTAAATACGGGTCCGCTCTTGAACTTTCGCCACAGGATCGAACATGGCGCGTATCACTTCACTCGCGGAAGCCGTGCAGGCGGCCGTCCACGACGGCGACACGGTGGCGATGGAAGGTTTCACCCACCTCATTCCGCATGCGGCGGGCCACGAGATCATCCGTCAGAAGCGAAAAAATCTGACGTTGATCCGCATGACGCCGGACCTGATCTACGACCAGATGATCGGCATGGGTTGCGCGAAGAAGCTGGTGTTCTCGTGGGGCGGCAATCCCGGCGTCGGTTCGCTGCATCGGCTGCGCGACGCGGTGGAGCAGGGCTGGCCCAACGCGCTCGAGATCGAGGAACATTCCCACGCGGCCATGGCCAATGCCTATGAGGCCGGCGCGGCGGGGCTGCCGCTCGCGGTGTTCCGCGGCTATCTCGGCAGCGATCTGCCGAAGGTGAACAAGAACATCAAGCGCGTCACCTGCCCGTTCACCGGCGAGGAACTGGCCGCGGTACCGGCGCATCGCCCGGACGTGGCGATCATCCATGCGCTGCGTGCCGACAAGGCCGGCAACGTGCTGCTGGAAGGCGTGCTCGGCGTGCAGAAGGAAGCGGTGCTGGCGGCGAAGCGCTCGATCGTCACGGTCGAGGAAGTGGTCGACGATCTCGGCCCGCGCAGCCTCAACGCCGTGGTGCTGCCGGCCTGGACCATCGGTTACGTGGCGGAGGTGCCGGGTGGCGCGTTCCCGTCCTATGCGCAGGGTTACTACGCGCGCAACAACAGCTTCTACAAGGCATGGGACAATATCGCGCGCGAGCGCGACCCGTTCCTCGCCTGGATGAAAGAAAACGTGCTGGAGAAAGGCCCCGAGGCTTTCGCCCAGTATGCGCGCAAGCGCGCGGCAGCGGCGGAGTGACGATCATGGTCGATTACAAGCCCAACGAGATGATGACCGTCGCCGCGGCGCGGGCGCTCAGGAACGAAGACGTCTGCTTCGTCGGTATCGGTCAGCCCTCGGCAGCCGCCAATCTGGCGCGGCTGTCGCATGCGCCGAACGTGACGTTGATTTACGAGTCCGGCACGCTCGGCACTAAGCCGACCGTCCTGCCGCTCTCGATCGGCGATGGAGAACTTTGCGAGACCGCACTGACGACGGTGTCGGTGCCGGAGATGTTCCGCTACTGGCTGCAGGGTGGCCGTATCTCGGTCGGCTTCCTCGGCGGCGCTCAGATCGACAAATACGCCAATCTCAACACGACGGTGGTCGGCGACTACAACAAGCCGAAGGTGCGCCTGCCCGGCGGCGGCGGTGCGCCGGAGATCGCCACGTCCTGTGGCGAAATTTTCATTATCATGGCGCAAGGCAAGCGTTCGTTCGTGGAGAAGATCGACTTCTTCACCTCGATCGGTCACGGCAGCGGCGGCGACAGCCGGCAGAAGCTCGGCATCAAGACCAAGGGGCCGACGCGGCTGATCACCGATCTGGCGATCTATCAGCCGGACCCGGAGACCAAGGAGATGATCGTCACGTCGATTCATCCCGGCGTCACCCGTGCGCAGATTCAGGAGAACACCGGCTGGACTGTGCGTTATGCCGCGCAGGTAGCCGAGACGCCGGTGCCGACGGCGCATGAGTTGGATATCCTGCGCGAGTTGCAGGCCCGCACCGCGCGCGCCCACGCGGCGGCGTGAGCAATCGATTATTGGAGTGATCTGAGATGGCGACACGCGACGTTTTTCTCTGCGATGCGGCCCGCACGCCGATTGGTCGCTACGGCGGCTCGCTTGCCAAGGTGCGCACCGACGATCTCGCTGCGGCGCCGATCAAGGCGCTCATTGCGCGCAATCCGAAGGTGGACTGGGAAGCGATCGATGAGGTCGTGCTCGGCTGCGCCAATCAGGCGGGCGAGGACAACCGCAACGTCGCGCGTATGGCGGCGCTGCTCGGCGGTCTCCCGGTGGCGGTGCCGGGCATCACGCTCAACCGTCTGTGCGCGTCCGGTCTCGATGCGGTCGGAACCGTTGCGCGCGCGATCCGCGCCGGCGAGATCGAGATCGGCATCGCCGGCGGCGTCGAGTCGATGACCCGTGCGCCGTTCGTGCAGGGCAAGGCGACCGAGGCGTTCTCGCGCAGTGCCGAGATTTACGACACGACCATCGGCTGGCGTTTCGTCAATCCGCTGATGAAGCAGCAATACGGCATCGACTCGATGCCGGAAACCGGCGAGAACGTCGCCGCCGAGTTTCAAGTGACGCGCGCTGATCAGGATGCCTTCGCGTTGCGTTCGCAGCAGCGCGCGGGCAAGGCGATCGCCGCCGGTTACTTCAAGGCCGAGATCGTTCCGGTCAGCATCGCCGGCCGCAAGGGCGAGACGGTTGAGGTGTCGGCGGACGAGCATCCGCGCCCCGAGACGACGATGGAGCAACTTGCCAAGCTCAAGACCCCGTTCCGCAATCCCGGTACCGTGACGGCTGGCAATGCGTCCGGCGTCAACGACGGCGCGGCGGCGATGATCCTCGCCTCGGAAGACGCCGTGAAGAAATATGGGCTGACGCCCCGTGCCCGCGTGCTCGGTCTCGCGTCGGCCGGCGTGCCGCCGCGCATCATGGGCATCGGCCCCGTGCCCTCGACGCAGAAGCTGATGGCGCGGCTCGGCATGAAGATCGGCGATTTCGATTTGATCGAACTCAATGAGGCGTTCGCGTCGCAGGGCCTAGCCTGCATGCGCCAGCTTGGACTCGCCGACGATGCCGAACACGTCAATCCGCACGGCGGTGCGATCGCGCTCGGCCATCCGCTCGGCATGTCGGGCGCGCGGCTGGCGATGACGGTGGCGCACGGCCTGCAGGCGCGGCAAGGCAAGATCGGCCTTGCCACCATGTGTGTCGGCGTCGGACAAGGTGTATCGATGGCGCTGGCGCGCGTCTGAGGGGAGCAGAAGTCGATGTCGCTGATCTATCCGACCAAGGGGCTGATCGATTATCCGAGGCATCTGAGCCCCGGATACAAGAGCACCATCAAGCGGTCGCCGTCGAAGCCGCTGATCGTCGTGCCGCACACGCTGTCGGAACTGACCGGCCCGGTCTACGGTCACAACGCCATCGAAGACGGCGACAACGACCTGACCAAGATGCACAAGGGCGAACCGCTCGGCGAGCGCATCATCGTTCACGGGCAGATCCTCGATGAGGACAAGCGGCCGGTACCGGAAGTGCTGGTGGAGCTATGGCAGGCCAATGCCTGCGGCCGCTACGTGCACATCGTCGATCAGCACCCGGCGCCGCTCGATCCGAATTTCACCGGCGCGGGCCGCACGCTCACCGACAAGAACGGCTACTACAAGTTCGTCACCATCAAGCCGGGCGCCTATCCGTGGGGCAACCACCACAATGCGTGGCGTCCGAACCACATCCACTTCTCGCTGTTCGGTCACTCGTTCCTGTCGCGACTGGTGACGCAGATGTATTTCCCCGGCGACTACCTGTTCCCGTTCGACCCGATCTTCAATTCGGTCACCGACGAGAAGGCGCGCAACCGCATGATCGCCACCTTCGATCTCGATAACACCGTGCCGGAATGGGCGCTGGCGTTCCGGTTCGATATCGTGCTGCGCGGCCGCGAAGGCACGCCGATGGATGAGGAGAAGCACTGATCATGTCCGACCTGACCCCCTCGCAGACCGTCGGCCCGTTCTATGCCTATGGCCTGACGCCGAAAGGCCGCGCGCACTGGGACCCGGACGGCACCTATAGCTGGAAGGAAACCGTCGGCGACAATCTGATCACGCCCGATGCCTCCGGCCAGAAGATCCATATCACCGGCGTCATCCGCGACGGCGACGGCGTGCCGATTCCGGATGCGATGTTGGAAATCTGGCAGGCGGATTCGCAGGGCCGTTACGCGCATCCGCGCGATCCGCGTGCGCCCAATGCCAGCTTCAAGGGCTTCGGCCGCTCGGCCTGCAACAAGCAGGGCGAGTTCGGCTTCGACACGATCAAGCCCGGTCAGGTGCCGGGTCCGAACGGCAAGTTGCAGGCCCCGCATGTGGTGGTGTGCATTTTCTCGCGCGGCATGCTGCGGCAGGTCTATACGCGCATGTATTTCCCGGACGAGGCTGCCAACGCTACCGACCAGATTCTCGCGCTGGTGCCGGAAGACCGCCGCCACACCCTGATCGCCAGGAAGGAGAAGGACGGCGTCTATCGCTTTGATATCAAGGTGCAGGGCGACGACGAGACCGTGTTCTTCGAGATCTGATCCGGAATACTGCCCACTAGGAGTGGGCTGCGCCGGGCATGGGGCAGGTGACTCTTAGTTCATACCTCAGCAAACGATCGCAAAAACCCGTCAGACCTTGTCTGGCGGGTTTTTCTTGCGTTGGGCGTTGCCCATTCTTATCTCCCAACTTTCGTGGGCGAGTTTTGTGGTTGACGATATGCGCGGGCGGGGGTTCGATTTGCGCCGGGCTCAACAGCCTGACTCGAACCGGCAAGCACGCAAATGGCTCACAAGACCGGTAGCAGGGACACGTCTAGGGAGGCGTCTGTGAACGAAGTTCTCCTTCAGGAGATCGCCAGCTTCTGCCGTCAGCGCGGGCTGGCGGAATCCACTTTCGGTCGCCGCGCCGTCAATGACGGCAAGCTCGCCGCGCGGCTGCGCAACGGCGGGCGCATCACCACCGACACGCTCGAACGCATCCGCTCGTTCATGGCGGAAAGCGGCGACAGCGGTGGAGACGATGGTTTGCGCCGTGTGGCGCCGCTGTCCGCAGCCATCCCGGCGCGCCCGCCGGAGCCGCCGCGTCAGACCATGGTGCCGCCCGGCGCGCCGCCGGTGGACAAGGACGACCCGCAGCGCAACTTTCGCTTCTTCGACAATCGGCAGAAATACCTGCTGTTCGTGAACACCTGCTCGGAGAAGTGGGAGATCGCGAACCGCATCGGCCTCGAACTGGGCAGCTTGCATCCGCGGCCGCCGGCGCTGCGCGTGTTCGATGCCGGCGTCGGCGACGGCACCGTGCTGTCGCGGGTGATGCGGCAGATGCACGACAAGTTTCCGCACACGCCGTTCTACATCGTCGGCAAGGAGATCAGCCTCGAAGATATCCGCCTGACCATGCAGAAGATGGCGGACCGCTTCCACGAGCATCCCTCGACGGTGCTGGTGCTGACCAATCTCGCTTACGCCGAAGCGCCGTGGCTCGCGGTGAAATCGCTGACTGCCGCCGCGAGCACCGTGTGGAAGGAAGTGCCGCTCTCCGGCACCTCGTCGCACGGTTTCGAGGAGCAGATCACCGCGCTCGAGCCGTTCCTCGCCGAGAACTGGAAGGCGAAGGTGTCGCAGAAGAGCGGCAATCCGGTCTATGAACGGCCAGTGATTCTGGTGCTCTATCGCGAGGATCATCGCTTCCTGCTCGACCCGATCATTCCCAAGCCCGGCGGCACCACCGCCGACTACGATCTGGTCATCGCCTCGCAACCCTATCGGGCGCGCGCGTCGCTCGATTTCAAGGCGAAGCGCGTGCTGGCGCCGCTGGCGCGTGCGCTCGGGCCGGGCGGGCGGATGATCGCGATCCATTCCTATGGCCACGATCCGGGCATGGATCTGATCCACAAGGTCTGGCCGGACGATAATCCGTTCGCGCACAGCCGCCACGATCTGCTCAAGGCAGTGAAGAATGAATTGGGTGCCGCCGCGCGCGATCTCAATTTCAACGCCTATTCCGATCAGCGGTCGTTGTTCCGCTACGACATGCATACGCTGCCGTCGGAAATCTCCGCGTCGATCGGTACGTCGACCTTGTTGGCGGCGTGGAACGCGGCGATCTATGTGGCGCAGGTGGAGGACGACCGGCTTGCCGACGTCAATGCCGATCGCCGCTACATCGAGGCGACGCGCGAAGTGCTGCAGCAGCACGGCGGGCTATGGTTCTACGACGAGTCGTTCGTCATCTCCCGCCGTCGCGAGTGAGCGTGTCCGCGTTCACTCTCGAGGCGACGCGGCCCACGGCAGACGAGCTGGCGCGGCTGGCCGCGCTGGTGCCGCCGGGACAGCCGCTCTATTTGAGCCACGTCCCGTCGCAGAGTTTGTGCGAGATGGCGGATCTCGCCATCGCCGTGCATCGCGCCGGGCTCGATCCGGTGCTGCATCTCGCGGCGCGGCGGATCGCGTCGGCGGACGATCTGACGGAATGCCTCAAGCGCGCCTGCGGCGAGGGCGGGATGCGCCGCGTGCTGGTGATCGGCGGCGACATTCCCAAACAGCTCGGGCCTTATGCCGATGCGCTCGCGTTGATCCGGACGATGGATTGGCGTGTCCTCGGAATCGAGGAGATCGGCATCGCTGGTCATCCGCAGGGCCATCCGGTCATCGCCGCCGATACGATGGCGCGGGCTTTGACCGACAAACTTGCGGCGGCCCGCGATGCGGGACTGCGTGCGCACATCGTCACGCAGTTCGTGTTTTCCGCCGCGCCGATCCTGGCCTTTGTGCGCGACCTGCGTGACGCCGGCGTGACCTCACCGGTCCGGATCGGCGTCGCAGGGCCGACCAAACTCACGGCGCTGTTGCGCTATGCGGCGCGCTGTGGCGTCGCCGCCTCGGCGCAAGGTTTGATGTCGGGCGCCGCCACGGCCTTGGCGTTTGGCGGCCGGGTAGGCCCCGATGCGATCCTTGATGCGTTGCGCGGCGCGGCCCCGGCGCTCGGCGATATCGCGCCGCATTATTTTTCGTTCGGCGGGCTGATCGAGACAGCGCGTTATGCGTCAGTCGTAGCACCAATCGTCCCCGGACGTGCTATCACTCCCCCCGAACAGGAATTCGCCGACCAAGAGCTTCCCAATCAAGAACCCGTGTCATAGCGGGTCCGCCGTTCTCAGGAGGAACATTCGACCATGCAACGGACCAAGCCACCCTTCCGCGCCGACCATGTCGGCTCGATCCTGCGCACCGCCGCGATCAAGGACGCGCGCGCCAAGCACGAGAAAAAGGAAATCACTGACGCCCAGCTCAAGGCGGTCGAGGATCGCGAGATCGAGAAGATCATCAAGAAGCAGGAAGAGATCGGCCTGCAGCTCGCCACCGACGGCGAATTCCGCCGCTCGTGGTGGCACTATGATTTCTTCAGCATGCTCGACGGCGTGCGGCTGGAAGCCTCCGACCACGGCATCCAGTTCCAGGGCATGCAGACCAAGATGCAGGTGCTGCGCGTCGACAGCAAGATCGGTTTCTCCAACCATCCGATGCTGGAGCATTTCAAGTTTCTCAAGGCGCACACCAAGGTGATGCCGAAGATGTGCATCCCGGCGCCGACGGTGATGCATTTCCGGCTTGAGCCCGGTTCGGTGAACAAGAGCGCCTATGCCAGCCGCGACGCGATCTTCGACGATCTCGCGGTGGCGTATCAGAAGGCGATCAAGGCATTCTATGATGCCGGTTGCCGCTATCTGCAGTTCGATGACACCGCCTGGGCCTATCTCTGCTCGCAGGAGGAGATGAAGAAGGCCAAGGATCGCGGCCTCGACGTCGATCACCTGCAGGACAGCTACACGGCGATGCTCAACAAGGCGCTGGAAGCCAAGCCCGCCGACATGACCATCACGACCCATGTTTGCCGCGGCAATTTCCGCTCCACGTTCATTTCGTCGGGCGGCTACGAGCCGGTCGGCAAGAGCCTGCTCGAGAAGTGCAACTACGACGGCTACTTCCTCGAATACGACACCGACCGCGCCGGCGGCTTCGAGCCGCTGCGCTTCCTGCCGAAGGGCAACAAGATGGTGGTGCTCGGTCTCGTCACCTCCAAGCAGGGCCGGCTCGAACCGAAGGACGACATCAAGCGCCGTATTGACGAGGCAACGAAGTACGTCGCGCTCGATCAGTTGTGTCTGTCGCCGCAATGCGGCTTTGCTTCGACCGAGGAGGGCAACGTGCTTGCCGAGGACGAACAGTGGGCCAAGCTGAAGATGATCGTCGATCTCAGCAAGGAAGTCTGGGGCTGACATTCGCGTTATCACCGGGGCCGCGCGCAGCGTGTGTCCCGGCGATCCACCTTCCATCTCCTCTTCCTTTAAGATGAACCCTCAGGCCAAGCCCGAGGGTGACAGGCGAGCAAGGCGAGAAGCCGGAGGCTAATCATGACCCAACGTACCACCGCTCCGTTCCGCGCCGACCATGTCGGCAGTTTGCTGCGGCCCGCATCCGTGCGCGATGCGCGGGCGAAACGCGCGCGTGGCGAGATCAGCGCCGCGCAACTGCGCGAGGTCGAGGACCGTGCCATCGAGGGCGTGATCCGGAAGCAGGAAGAGGTCGGCCTGCAACTGGCGACCGACGGCGAGCTGCGCCGCTCGTGGTGGCAGTTCGATTTCTTCCGTGGCCTCGACGGCGTGGAGATGGTCCAGACCGACAAGGGCATCAAATTCCACGGCGTCGACACCAAGATGGAGAGCGTGCGCACGTCGGGCAAGCTCGGCTTCTCAGGTCATCCGCACATCGAGGATTTCAAATTCCTCAAGGCGCACTGCAAGGTCGCGCCGAAGATGACGATTCCCGCGCCGGGCGTGCTGCACTTCCGCCAGGGCCGGGTGTCGGTGAGCAAGGAAGCCTATCCGAACCTCGACAATTTCTTCGAGGATCTGGCGCAGACCTACAAGAAGGCGGTGCAGGCATTCTATGATGCCGGCTGCCGCTATCTCCAGCTCGACGACACCACCTGGGCGATGATGTGCGACGCCAAGGAGCGCGCGCATTCGCGCGAGCGCGGCGACGATCCGGACACGCTGCCGAAGATCTACGCCAAGATGATCGATATCGCGATCCGCGACCGGCCAAAGGACATGGTCGTGACCATGCATTCCTGCCGCGGCAATTTCCGCTCCACCTGGATCGCCGAAGGCGGCTACGAGCCGGTCGCCGAGGTGATGTTCAACAACACGCCACTCGACGGCTATTTCCTCGAATATGACACCGACCGCGCCGGTGGGTTCGAGCCGCTGCGGTTCTTCCCCAAGGGCAACAAGCAGATGGTGCTTGGCCTGGTCACCTCGAAGTCGGGGCGGCTGGAGCCGAAGGACGACATCAAGCGCCGCATCGACGAGGCGACGAAGTATGTCGCGCTCGACCAGCTTTGCCTGTCGCCGCAGTGCGGCTTCGCCTCGACCGAGGAGGGTAACGTGCTCGCCGAGGACGAACAGTGGGCCAAACTGAAGATGATCGTCGATCTCAGCAAGGAAGTCTGGGGGAAATAGCGCGGCATCGCGCCAGCCGGATCGCCGGGCGTGCCGCGACAAGCATGACAGTTGCCTCGGCGCGTCCGATCGGCAAAGATTGCATGAAGCAATCGATTGCACGGGCACCGCTCTGGGCGCTCTAACGCTATTGCAGGGAAGCCGCCGGACATGCGCCGGCGCGTAACACGGGAGGAGAAACGAATGCTGCAACATCTCAAACGCGCGCTGGGCAGCCTGACGCTGTCGGCTGCCGCGCTGGCGCTCGTCGCCGGCACGGCCTCGGCGCAGGCGCCGTCCGGCGAGCCGGTCAAGATCGGCTTCGGCATGTCGCTGACCGGTCCGCTGTCGGCCAACGGCAAGTCGTCGCTTCTGGCGATGAAGATCTGGGAAGAGGACACCAACGCCAAGGGCGGCCTGATGGGCCGGCCGGTGAAGCTCATCTACTTCGACGACCAGAGCAATCCGTCGACCGTGCCGGGCATCTATACGAAGCTGCTCGACGTCGACAAAGTTGACCTGATCGTCTCGGGCTATGCCTCGGGCCAGATCGCGCCGGCGATGCCGATCGCCATGTCGAAGAAGAAGGTGTTCATCAGCCTGTTCGGCACCGGCATCAACGACGAGTTCAAATACGACCGCTACTTCTCGATGATCCCGAACGGGCCGACGCCGAAGCCGGCGTTCACCCGCGGGTTCTTCAAGGTGGCGGAAGCGCAGAATCCGAAGCCGCAGACCATCGCCATCGCCATGGCGGACGCCGAGTTCGGCCGCAACGCCTGCGAAGGCGCGGTGGAGAACGCGAAGGCGGCCGGCTTCAAGATCGTCTACGAGCGCCGCTATCCGCCGGCCACCACCGACTTCGCGCCGATCGTGCGCGCGGTGCAGGCCACCAATCCGGACCTGTTCGTGGTCTGCTCCTATCCGCTCGATAGCGTCGGCATGGTCAAGGCCATGAACGAGATCGGCTTCAAGCCGAAGATGTGGGGCGGCGCGATGGTCGGCCTGCAGGCGACTGTGTTCAAGACGCAGCTCGGACCGCTTCTCAACGGCCTGGTCAACTTCGAAACCTGGCTGCCGGCGAAGACCATGGAATTCCCCGGCTCGATGGACCTGATCAAGAAGTATCAGGCCCGTGCGGCGGCGGAAGGCGTCGATCCGCTCGGCTACTACATGCCGGTGTGGGCTTATGCCTATCTGCAGGTGCTGGGTGATGCGGTCAACGCCACCAAGTCGCTCGACGACGGCAAGATCGCCGACTACATCCGCAGCACCACGTTCAAGACCACGGTTGGTGATGTGAAGTTCGGCAAGAACGGCGAGTGGGCCAACGAGCGCGTGATGGCGGCCCAGTTCCAGAACATCAAGAGCAACAGCATCGAGGAATTCCGCAAGCTCGATACGCTGCCGATCATCTATCCGCCGGAATACAAGAGCGGCAACGTGATCTATCCCTACGAGAAGGCCAAATAATCGGGCGAGGTTATCGCTCGATCGAAGAAATGACGACGGCCGGCGCCACAAGCGCCGGCCGTTATGTTTTGCGACACGTTGTCTTTTGCATGTCGACGTGATGAAACCGGACCATGCCCATTGATCCTGAGAAGTTGCTCGCACTCGCCGTAGCGCCAGCCGAGCAGCGTTACGACGCGAAAGACTGCATTCTCTATGCGCTCGGCGTCGGGCTTGGCTACGATCCGCTCGATCCCGCGTCGTTGCACTTTGCCTATGAGCGCGATCTGAAGGTGCTTCCGACCTTTGCCAGCGTGCTTGCCTATCCGCGCGGCTGGATGACGACCGCCGTCACCGGCATCGACTGGCGCAAGGCGGTGCACGGCGAACAGCATATGCGGTTTGTCCGTCCGCTGTCGCCGGCGGCGACGGTGCGCGGCACGCTGCGCATCCGCGACGTGATTGATAAGGGCGCGGACAAGGGCGCGCTACTGATCGTCGAACATGTTTTGAGCGACGTCATCTCGGGCGCGGCGCTGTGCACGACGACGCAGACGATCTTCTGTCGCGGCGATGGCGGCTTCGGCGGTCGGTCGCAGCCGTCAGCGCCGGCGATGCCGGTGCCGGCGATCCCCGACCGCGCCCCCGATCATGTCTGCGATCTGTCGACGCGGCCGGAGGCGGCGCTGATCTACCGCCTGTCGGGAGATCGAAACCCGCTGCATGTGGACCCGGTAGCGGCGCGCGTCGCCGGCTATCCGCGACCGATCCTGCACGGCCTCGCCAGCTTCGGCGTTGCTGGTCACGCCGTGCTGAAAACGCTATGCGGCTACGATCCTGCGCGGCTTATGACACTCGGTGGGCGGTTTTCGGCACCGGTTTATCCCGGCGAGACGATCCGAACCGAGATGTGGACGACGGGCGATGACGTGACGTTCCGCTGCCGCGTCCCGGAACGCGATGTGACCGTCATCAACAACGGGGGTGCGACGATCAAACGCTGATCGCTAATCGAGCGCGTGTGCCTCGATCTTGGCTGAGGGTTGGCGCAGCGCCTTCGACGAGCCGACGATCAGGGTTAGCGGCAGCACCGCCAAGGTCAGCCACATCAGCAGCCAGTAGTCGTTCTGATAGGCGATGATGTTCGCCTGCTGGGTGACGATGCCGTCGAGCATGGCGCGGCCGGTATCGGTCGCTAGGTTGAGGGTCGAGGCGACGTCGGGCATTTGCAACGCATCGTTGAACGGCGTCACGCTCTCGGTTAGCCGCGCATGCATGTAAGTCGTCTTGCTGGTGAGATTGGCGATCACCATGGAGATGCCGATCGATGAGCCGATATTGCGCACCAATGTGGTGATCGCTGTGCCGGCGGTTCGCAGATGGTTCGGCAAGGTCAGGAACGCGACCGCGGTGAGCGGTACGAACACCAGGCCGAGGCCGACGCCCTGAACGATGCTCACTGCAATGATGGTGCGCGCACCGGTGTAGTCGGTGAAGCCGGACATCGAATACAGCGTCGCGGCGGTGAGGCCAAATCCGGCGGCGATCAGCGTGCGCGCCTCGATGCGCGCCATCAGCCACGGCGCCACCATCATCGTGAACAGCGTGCCGAGACCGCGCGAGCCGAGCAGGAAGCCGGCGGTCAGGATCGGATAGCCGAGCAGGTTCTGCATGAACGGCGTCACCAGCGCCATGGTGCCGAACAGAACGACGCCGATCACCACCATGAACAGGCAGCCACTGATGAAGTTGCGGTCCTTGAACAATTCGAAATTGATGAACGGGCGCTGCGTCGTCAGCGAATGTGCGAAGAAATAGTAGAAGCCCACCGCCGAGACGATTGCCTCGACCCAGATCTCGCGGGCATCGAACCAGCCGACTTGCTCGCCGCGGTCGAGCATCAGTTGCAGCGAGCCGATACCGACGGCGAGCGCGGCGAAGCCGAACCAGTCGAAGGTCATCGCTTCCTGCTTCTGTGTCTCCTTCATGAACAACATCAGGCCGAGCACGGTCGCGATGCCGACCGGAAGGTTGACGAGAAACACCCAGTGCCAGGAATAATTCTCGGTGAGCCAGCCGCCGAGGGTCGGGCCCATGATCGGGCCGAGCATCACGCCCATGCCCCAGATCGCCATGGCCTTGCCGCGCTCGGCCGGCGGATAGGCGTCGAGCATCACCGATTGCGACAGCGGCACCAGCGCCGCGCCGGCCATGCCCTGCAGCAGGCGGTAGAGCACCATCTGCTCGATGTTCTGCGCGATGGCACACAACAGTGATGCCGCGGTGAAACCGGCGGCGCAGATCACGAACAATGTCTTGCGGCCAAACCGGTCGGCGAGCCAGCCGATCGGCGCGGTCATGATCGCGGCGGCGACGATGTACGAGGTCAGCACCCAGTTGACCTGATCGAGCGAAGCCGACAGCGAACCCTGCATATACGGCAGCGCCACATTGGCGATGGTCGTGTCCAACGCCTGCATGATGGTCGCGGTCATGGCGCACACCGTGACCAGCGCCCGACGGAGACCGTCGGGCATGTCAGCGATGTGCAGCGTGCGCATCAGCGCGCCTCTTTCTCGGCGGTGCGGGCCTGCGCCGTCGACATGAACGGGATACGGCTGTGGCCGGTGTCGATCGACACGTTCACGCTCATGCCGCTGCGCAGCAGATGGGTGTTCTCATCCTTGTCGAACACGATCCGCACCGGAACACGCTGGACCACCTTGACCCAGTTGCCGCTGGCGTTCTGCGCCGGCAGGATCGAGAACTGCGAGCCGGTGCCGGGGCTGACAGACTGCACGGTTCCCTTGAAGGTGTGATCCGGGAACGTGTCGACGTCGATGGTCACCTTCTGGCCGGCGCGCAGATAAGTGATGTCGGTTTCCTTCGGGTTGGCATCGACCCACGGATTGGCATCGTCGATCACGCTCAACACCGGCGAACCGGCAGCGACGAAGCGGCCGAGCTGGATGTTGTCCACCTGTGTCGCCACGCCGTCGATCGGCGCTTTCAGGACCGCATGGTCGAGATTGCGCTGCGCCTCGTCGAGCGCGGCTTTCGCCTGCACATAGGCGGGGAATTTCTCGAGTGGCAGATCGCGGTTGCCGAGCAACTGGTTCAGCGCGTTGTCGCGCTGCTGCGCGGTGTATTGCGCCTGCAGTTGCGCGGTGACAAGAGCCGCCGCCGCCGTGTCGACGTCTGCCTGCGCGGTCGCCTGGCTCGACAGCAACCGGGTCTTGCGCTCCACGTCGTGTTGTTTCAGCTCGACATTCTTCTGCGCCAGCTCGGCGAGCGATGTCAGCGAGTTCAGATTGGTTTTCAGGTTGTTGTAGTCAGTCCGCGCGGTCGCGAGCTTCGCTTCGGCCTGATCGCGCGCGAACCGGAACGGTTCGGGATCGAGCGAGAACAGTTCATCGCCGGCCTTGACGTGCTGGCCCTCGCGCACGGCCACATGCACGACCTTGCCGGAGATGTCCGGCGTGATCAGCACTTTCTGCGCGCCGATATAGGCGTTGTCGGTGCCGATATAGCGCCCGCCGGTGAAATAGACGACAGCGCCGATCACCGCGACGACAAGCGGCCCGACAACCAGCAGCATGCGGCGCCTGCCTTGCAGGAATCCCGCGCGCGCCTTCGGCGTGGCGGCATCGGCGGGCTTGTTCTCGGGCGCGGCTTTTGCCTCGGTCGTTTTTGCCTCGGCCGCGGGAACGACCTTGAGATTGTGATCAGCCATAGCGTTTGCTCGTTTCGGAGGGGCGGTCGGTCAGCAGGCTCCGCAGGTTGTCGCGGATTGCGCCGAGGTCTCGCAGCATGGTTTCGATCTGGTCGGTGGAGATGCCGTCGAGCACCTTTCCCGAGATTTCACGCCCGAGCGTGTCGAGACGTTCCATCAATGGGCGGGCCGCCGGCTTGAGGAAGAGCCGCCAGGCGCGCCGGTCCTGCGGGTCGGGGCGGCGTTCGATCAGGCCGTTGTCGCACAGCCGGTCGAGCAGCCGGGTCAAGGTGATGGGCTGCAGATCGAGCATGTCGGCGATCTCCGACTGCTTCAGGCCCTCGTGGCGTTCGATGCGCGACAGCACGGCCCATTGCGAATGGGTCATGTCGAGCCGGCGCACCTCCTGATCGGCGTAGGTCTGCAGCATCCGGCCGACGTCCTTGATGGCGAAGGCCAGTTCCCGGCCGATCCGGCGCGGGGGAGCAACTGCCCCAGACGGAGGGTCGGACGACAGGGGTTTGGAGCGCAGGGATTTGGGCGTGACGGGTTGCGGTGGCATACGCTGATAATAAGCATGCTTATAATAAGCTCTAATGCCAAAATCGCATGGCTGGCCCGCCAGGGATGCGATGGAACTTCGGCCCTTCAGCCTGTGGCGATACTTCTAAAAGCCTCCGCGTGATGGGCGGCGCTCTCATCCGAGAAGCAGCAGAACGTGATCGCGTCAGGACACCCGGTTTCACGCAGCGCCATGTCTCGTACGGTGGCCACCGCGACGCGCGCGGCCCGATCCGCCGGAAAGCGATAAACGCCGGTGGAGATCGCCGGAAAAGCGATCGAGCGCAGGCCGTGCGCCGCAGCCAGCGCGAGCGAGCGCCGATAACAGAATTCCAGGAGCGGATCGCACGCGGCTGCTTCGCCGTTCCACACTGGCCCAACGGTATGGATGACATGACGCGCGGGCAGGCGAAAGCCGGACGTGATTTTCGCGTCACCGGTCGTGCAGCCGCCGAGCGTGCGGCATACCGCAAGCAGATCCGGACCCGCCGCACGATGAATCGCGCCGTCGACACCGCCGCCGCCGAGCAGCGATGTGTTCGCCGCGTTCACGATCGCGTCGACCGCGAGCGTGGTGATATCGGCGACGATCACCGAGAGGCGAACAGAACCGAGCGAAAGGCTGGCGACGTTTTTCATGTCCTGTCATGGCGCGGATCGTCCCGGCCATCCCGCGTCGCGACCCTCAAACGCGCTCCGGGTTGAGCCCCATGTCGATATCCGCCGTGCTGCGCACGCCGATGTCGTCGTAATGCGCGTCAAGGAAGCGGCGCAGCGCGCGCTTGCCGCTGGTGCGCAGCATCTCGAAGAAATCGAAGTCGGTGTTCATCTTGCTGGACGAGTCGAACTCCTTGCCGGAACTGTCTAGCACGATGCGATGAATGTTGATGCGGCGGTACTGGCCGGGGCCGGTGCCGCGCGGCAGCTTGCCGTCGTCGATCAAATGGCCGACGAAGGCGAGACCATGCAGTTCCGCCATCAACGACGAGTTGAAGGTGATCTCGTTGATCCGCGCGATGATCTCGTCCTTGGTCTTCGGCGTGCCGCGCCGAACGACAGGATTGATCTGCACCAGCAGCAAATCCTCGGTGTGGGTTGGGGCGAACAGCGGATAGAGCGGCGGATTACCGACATAGCCGCCATCCCAATATGGCGCGCCGTCGATCTCGACCGCGCGGAACAACAGCGGCAGACACGCCGAGGCGAGCACCATGTCCGCCGTCATCTCCGCGCGATGGAAGACGCGCAACCGTCCTGTCTCCACATTGGTGGCGGAGATGAAAAGCTGCAACTTGTCGCAGTTGCGGATCGCCTCGAAATCGACGAAGCGCTCGATCAGATCCTTCAGCGGATTGATGTTGAGCGGATTGACGTCGTAGGGCGACAGATAGCGCGATAGCGCGTTGAACCAGATGCCGATCGGCGTGTCTTCCAGCGGCATGAACGAGAACAGCCGGTCCACGGCGCGCCGTTGGAGGTCCGGCAGATCGCCGCCGAGGCTCGCGGCGCGCCAGAAATCGCCGAGCCGCTTCTGCGCTTCTTTCGGTCCGCCGCGCGCGAGACCATCAGCCAGCATGATGGCATTGACGGCGCCGGCCGAGGCGCCGCTGATGCCTTCGATGTCGAGCCGACCATCCTCGAGCAGATGGTCGAGCACGCCCCAGGTGAACGCGCCGTGTGCGCCGCCGCCCTGCAAAGCAAGGTTGATGCGCTTGCGCCCGCCGCCATTCTCCGGAGGCGGCTTCACCGGCTTTCGCGAGAACAGGTTCATCGTCGTTGGTCCGCGCGATTATTGCGCGACCCATCCACCGTCGATGGAGTAAGCAGAGCCGGTAATCGACTGCGCCGCGTCGCTCGCCAGGAACACGGCGAGCGCGCCGATATTCTCCGGCGTGGTGAACTGGTGCATCGGCTGCTTTTCCGACAGCAATGCGACCTTGGCCTCCTCGATGCTCTGGCCCGACGCCTTGGCGCGCGCCTCGATCTGCTTCTGCACCAGCGGCGTCAGCACCCAGCCGGGGCAGATCGCATTGCAGGTGACGCCGTTATTGGCCGCTTCGATCGCGACCGTTTTGGTCAGCCCGACGAGACCGTGCTTGGCCGCGACATAAGCGACCTTCTGGCCGCTGGCGACGAGGCCGTGCGCCGAGGCGATGTTGATGATGCGGCCCCATTTGCGCTTCTTCATGCCGGGGATCGCGGCGCGGATGGTGTGGAACGACGACGACAGGTTGATGGCGATGATCGCGTCCCATTTGTCGATGGGGAAATCCTCGATGTTCGCCACGTGCTGGATGCCGGCATTGTTGACCAGCACGTCGACCGACCCGAACTGCTTTTCCGCCTGCGCGATCATCGCGTCGATCTCGGCCGGCTTGGTCATGTCGGCGCCCGAATAGATCGCCTTGATGCCGAATTCCTTCTCGAGCCCGGCGCGTTCTTTCTCGATCGCGGCAGCGTCGCCGAAGCCGTTGATGACCAGATTGGCGCCGTCCTTGGCCATGGCGCGGGCGATGGCCAGCCCGATGCCGGAGGTGGAGCCGGTGACCAGCGCGGTTTTGCCTTTGAGCATGATGGTTCCTCGTCGTGTGGAGTCGCCCGCAGTCTTCTCAGGGATGGATATTGGGGCTTGGATATTGCAGCGCAACATATACCTTTGCAGAAAGGTTTCGTCAGCCCGGCACTAAAAATTGATAGGGTCGGCCGGAAAGCGAGGTTCCGTGTCCCGGAAAACGGCGGTTTTTCCCGCTCCCAACCACGATCATGACCGTTGCGCAGCCGATGCCCTGTCGCATGCGGAAGCGTTGTGCGCGGCGCGGGCGCAACGGCTGACGCCGATCCGGCGCCACATCCTCCAGACGTTGTTGTCGAGCCATCGTCCCCTCGGCGCCTACGAGATCATTGACCGGCTGAAAAGCGACGACGTCGCGACGCCGGCGATCACGGTTTACCGGACGCTGGATTTCCTGCGCGAGCAGGGACTGGTCCACCGCATCGAAAGCCGCAACGCGTTCATCGCCTGCATCCATCGTCACGATGCCGGCGATCCGGTGGTGTTCCTGCTGTGCGACCAGTGCGGCGCGGTCGGCGAGGCAGGATCCGAACAGCTCGCCGGCGCGGTGAAAGCGGCCGCGCGCACCGCGGGTTTCACGCCAAAGACGCCGGTGATCGAGATCGCCGGTGTCTGCGCGCATTGCCGTGGCGCGAGCTAGCGCGTTTTCGAGCGAACGGGACGCCGGTTCGCGATCCAAGAAAACGTGACCAGTCAAAGAATCCGGCATGACGGCTATTCAACGCCTCGCGTAGCGCCGCCGGACGGCTTCCGCTAGAAGGCGAGGGCCTTCGCCGGGATCACCATGTCGACCACGCCTGCCGCACCGAATGCCGCCACCCGTCCGCTTGATGCGCTGGCGACGCTGGTGGTGATTGGCCTGTGCCTGTCGTGGGGCTTCAACCAGGTTTCGGTCAAGCTCGCGATCCACGATATTCCGCCGCTGACGCAGGCGACCATTCGCTCCATCATTGCTGGTGTGATCGTTTGGGCGTGGATGTGGCTTCGTGGTCTGCCGCTGTTTGCGCGTGACGCCACGCTGTGGCCGGGCATCCTCTGTGGTGTCTGCTTCGGCATGGAGTTCGTGATGATTTATCAGGGGCTCAATTACACCACCGCGAGCCGCGCGATCCTGTTCATCTATCTCGCGCCATTCTTCGTCGTGCTCGGCTCGCTCTGGGTGGTGCCGGCCGATACGTTCAGCCGGCAGCAATGGCTTGGCCTGCTGCTGTCGTTCATCGGCATGGTGGTCGCCTTCGGCGCGCCGACGCCCGCCGTCGATGCGCGACAGGTGGTCGGCGACGTCATGATGGTCGCGGCAGCGTTCTTCTGGGCCATGACGACGCTGCTGATCAAGGGAACCGCCATCCGCCATGTGTCGTCGGAAAAGGCGATGATGTACCAACTCGCGGTATCGGTGCCGCTACTGGCCGTCGGCGCGTTGATCGCCGGCGAACATATGAGTCTCAGTTCGGCGCCATCAGCGCTGGCCATCGCCGCTGTAGCCTATCAGGCGCTCTATGTCGTTCCCGTGACATTCGTCATCTGGTTCGCGCTAATCGTACGCTATTCGGCGGGCCGATTATCCGCCTTCACCTTCCTGACGCCGTTGTTCGGCGTGGCTGCCGGGCATTTCGTTCTGGGCGATCCGATCACCCCGGCTTTTGCGCTGGCGGTTGCTCTGGTCGCGGTCGGTCTTATTCTCGTCAACCGGGCGCGCTGATGCTTTCGGCGGACCGGGGCGAATGATACGATGAGAGCATGGTGACAGAGGGCTTGATCGCAAACCGGCGGCGTTCGATCGCCGTCGATGTTGGCGGCGTGACCGTGGGCGCGGACGCGCCGATCGTCGTGCAGTCGATGACCAATACCGACACCGCCGACGTGGAAGGGACCGCGCGGCAGGTGGCGGCGCTGGCGCGTGCCGGGTCGGAACTGGTGCGCATCACCGTCGACCGCGATGAGGCGGCGGCTGCTGTGCCGCATATCCGCGACCGGCTGCTGGCGATGAATGTGCGCGTGCCGCTGGTCGGTGACTTCCACTATATCGGCCACAAGCTGCTGGCCGATCATCCGGCCTGCGCCGAGGCGCTCGACAAATACCGGATCAACCCCGGCAATGTCGGCTTCCGCGACAAGCGCGATCCGCAGTTCACCCAGATCGTCGAAATGGCGATCCGTCACGACAAGCCGGTACGGATCGGCGTCAACTGGGGCTCGCTCGATCAGGAATTGCTAACGCGGTTGATGGACGAGAACAATGCCGCCGGCGCGCCGCTCTCCGCGCGCGCGGTGACGCACGAGGCCATGGTGCAGTCGGCGCTGCTGTCGGCGGCGCGTGCCGAGGAGATCGGCCTCGCCAAGAACCGCATCATCCTCTCCGCCAAGGTCTCGGCGGTGCAGGACTTGATCGCCGTCTATCGCGAACTCGGCAAACGCTCCGACTATGCGTTGCATCTCGGCCTCACCGAAGCCGGCATGGGCACCAAGGGGATCGTCGCCTCGGCGGCATCCATGGGCGTGCTGCTGCAGGAGGGCATCGGCGACACGGTCCGCATCTCGCTGACGCCGGAGCCGGGCGGTGACCGCACGCGTGAGGTGCAGGTCGCGCAGGAACTGCTGCAGACCATGGGGCTGCGCACCTTCGTGCCGCTGGTCGCGGCGTGTCCCGGCTGCGGCCGCACCACCTCGACCACGTTCCAGGAACTGGCCGCCGACATTCAGGGCTTCATCCGGGAATCGATGCCGGAGTGGAAGACGCGCTATCCCGGCGTCGAGACGCTCAACGTCGCGGTGATGGGTTGCATCGTCAACGGCCCCGGCGAGAGCAAGCATGCTGATATCGGCATCTCGTTACCCGGCACCGGCGAGCAGCCGACCGCGCCGGTGTTCATCGACGGCAAGAAGGCGGCGACGCTGCGCGGCGCGACCCTGAGCGCCGATTTCAAGCAGATGGTGATCGATTACATCGAGCGTCGCTTCGGCGCCGGCGCCCGCGCGGCGGAGTGATCCCTGCAAGACCGTTCTGCCGATATGCCGGAGCCCTGCGATGGATGATGTCGCCCTGACGTCGGTGATCCCGATCCTGTTTGTCCGGGATGTCCCGGCGAGTGCCGCTTACTTTCAACAGAAGCTCGGCTTCGCCATCGACTTCCTGCACGGGGAGCCGCCGTTCTATGGCGCTGTCTCGCGCGGCAAGGCCTGCCTGCATCTTCGCTGTGTCCACCGGCCGAATTTCACCGAACTGGCCGCGCGCGAAGTGTCGTTGATCCTGGCGAGCATCGAGGTCTCCGATGTTCGCGCGTTGTTCGAAGAACTCAAGGAACGCGGCGCGGAAATCGCGCAAACGCCGACCGTTCATCCCTGGGGCGGCACCGACTTCCATGTGCGCGATCCCGACGGAAACGTGATTTCCTTCGTCACCTATGGATAACCGCGGCGCAGAATAGTGTATCCTTCGCGCGCATGTCCCGCCCGTTATCCCGCCCCGTCGCGCCGCCGCTCTCCGCCTTCACGCCCGCCGAACGCCGGCTGATTCGTCGCCTGCGCACACCGGCGCAGGTGCAGGCGTGGCTCAACGCGCTGCCCTATAACGACGAAAAGAAAGGCGGCACGCTGCGTGGTTTCCGAGAGGTGGTGAAGCGACGAACCGCGCATTGTCTCGAGGCGGCATTGTTCGCCGCCGCGGTGCTGGAGCAGCACGGCTATCCGCCGCTGACGCTCGAGCTCGGCTCGATCGACGGGCTCGATCACGTCATCTTCGTCTATCGCCGCAACGGCCGCTGGGGCTCGGTCGGCCGGTCGCGTGATCCGGGTCTGCACGGCCGCAAGGCGGTGTTTCCGACCTTGCGCGCGCTGGCGATGAGCTATGTCGAGCCCTATGTCGATTATACCGGCGCCCTAACCGGCTACGCCTTTGTCGATTTGCGCGGCGTCGGCGATGTTGACTGGCGTTTTGCGCATCGCAATGTCTGGGCGGTGGAACGTTATCTGCTGGCGGCGAAGCAGACCTCACTACCTTATTCCGACGCGCGCGTGCGCAAGCTGCGCGCATGGTACACCGCGTATCGCAGGGCGCATGACGACCGCAAGCCGCTCGCCTACAAGGGCCGCGAGACCTGGTTGCCGCTGCCCGAGCAATATCGCCGCGTGCGATGAGCCTTCAGTTGGCGATGCGCAACTTGGTCAGATTAGTCCCGATGGCGTTGAAGGTGGTCACGATCTGCGAGGCCGATGTCAGCAGGAAGAACTTGCTCGAATCGCTCGCGCAATTCTGCAACAGCGTCGAGGTCGGATCGCCCTCGGTGTTCACCTGCACCGTATAGATGGTGATGCCAGCCGCCTTGATGTTGGCGCAGGCACCGCTACCGTCCGAGGAGTTGTACATGCGCGAGTCCACCTGCGTGGAGGTGGATGATCCGTTGCCGTACCAGCGATCCTGCGTGTTCAATCCGTCGGTCAGCAGGATGATGACCTGACTATACGTGTAGTTCGGGTCCATCGCCGGCGCGGTGAACGGCCCGCCGCCGGTCAGCGTCATCCAGCCCCAAATCAGACCGATCGGCTGATTGGTGGCGCCGTTCGGTGTCATGCCGTTGACCACGTTGGTCATGTTATTCCAGTCGTAGCTCAGGCCCATGATCTGTTGCGGACAGGCGGAATACTGCTCGGCCGGAAACAGCGATGCCGTGATGCTGGAATTCGGCGTGGTCGTGTTTTCGTCGTAGTTAGCGCTGCTCGGTGACGAGGTGTTGCCGCGGTCGGTCACGCAGCCGTTCCAGGTCGTATGGCTGGCGGCGCTGCAGTTGCGGGAATAACCGTAGCCGGAACAGGTCTGATTGGTGCTGTTCCAGCTCGTCCAGTCGATATAGCTCGCCGCGTAGTTGTTGGCGCCGATATTGACGTCCTTGGCGAACGGGACGATCGAGACATAGACGTCGCCGTTGTTGGTCGCCGCGCCCTTGAGTTGGGTGATCAGGTTGTTGGTTGCGGTTTGCAGCGCGCCGATTTTGCCGTCGTCGGCCATCGACCCGGTATTGTCGAGCACCAGCGCGACGCGCAGGCGCGCGTTGCCCCACTTCGCCGTCGATGACACGCTGATGGTCATCTTGCTTTGTCCCATCAGCCCCATGAAATAGGTCGGCATCTGCGCGGTGCTGGTGAGCGCGACCGCCGAGCCGTTGGTGGTCGTATAGCTCGTCGTCACCGTCGTGCCGGTGACCATGTTGGCGCGTGTAAAAAGCGCGAGGAAGTCGTTGGTGGCGGATGTAGCAAGTTGCGCCGGTGTCTGCGACGACGCGGTTTTCGATATCATCAGTGCGGTCGCGTCGAGCGCGTCCTGCATCGCCGCCTTGACGGCGTTGGCACGACTGTAGTCAACCGCCGCGCCGACCAGGCCGACCACCGGCACGACCGCGAGCGCGAAGGTCATGGCGACATTGCCGCGATTGCAACGGCACAGCGAAGCCAGCACGCGCGTGAGCGCGTGTAGAAACCGATAGTCCTGCATAGCGATGACCGCGCACCGATATCAAGACGCCCCTGCCGCAAACCATGGCGGTGAGGGTTGAAACGAACGTGAATCGTTTTGCGAAACTGGGAAAGCCGGCATTAAAAAAGATAAACCTGTATAGCTTTCGCATTAAACCCGGTGGTCAGGGTTATCACTTCGCTAAAGCGGCGTGCTGTCGCTGCGCCGGGTTTCGATCATCGCCTCTTCAAGATCAAGCTCGCGTTCGATGCGCCGCCGCGCCTCGTCGGTCAGCTTGCCTTTGCGCAGCAGTCGATAGAGAAACTCCCGCTCGGCCGCGATCAGTTCGACCTGAAGCTCCGCGTTGCGGCCGTGCAGCTCCAGTTCGTCCGGCTTCTCGATGCTGTCCGGCAGTTGCCGCATGCGATGATGGTGCCGTTCGCGCAGCAGTGAGACGACGTTGCGCGGCAGACTCCGTTCGGTGGCGATCGCACGGAGTTGTTCGAGCGCGTAGTCGACGGCGTCGTGCCGCGCTTTCAGCTCGGCGATGCGCTCGCGCCGGTGTTCGGCACGGCCCTCCTTGGCGAGGCCAAGCCAGCGCATGACCGACGGCAGCATCAGTCCTTGTCCGATCAGGGTCGCGACGATAACGCCGAAAGTGATGAATAGGATGATTTCGCGCTGGATGAACGGTGTGCCGTCGGCCATCGTGTAGGGCAAAGCCAGCGCCGCGGCGAGTGACACCACGCCGCGCACGCCGGTGAATGCCAGTGCGAACGGATATTTCCAGTTCGGCGCAGGATCGCGCCGCGCCAGCGGCGGCCACAGCCAGCGCGGGATGTAGGTCGCCGGAAACACCCACAGGAATCGCGCGAGGACGATGATGGCGGTGATCAGCGCCGTCGCCAGCAGCAGTCCTTCCAGCGAGAAGCCGTGGGTGCGCTCGATCAGCGTGCGCACCTGCAGGCCGGTCAGCAGGAAAACGAAGCCCTCGATCAGATAGATCGTGAGATCCCAGAAGAAGATACCTTGCAGCCGCGTTGCCGCCGGGATGAGCGTCGGGCCGATCCAGCTTACATAGAGCCCACAGGCGACGGTGGCGAGCACGCCGGAGCCGCCGACATGTTCGGGAATCCAGTAGGCGACATAGGGCGTCAGCAGCGACAGGATGATCTCGATGCGCGGATTGTGCGCCCACGAGCGCAGCCGCAGACTGAGCCAGCCGACGCCGATGCCGAATGTGATCTCGCCGACGACGATCAGGCCGAAGGTTGCGCTCGCCTGACCGAGCGAAAAGCCGCCGGTTGCGACCGCGGCCACCGCGAAACGATAGAGGATCAGCGCGGTGGCGTCGTTGGCGAGGCCTTCGCCTTCGAGGATGACGACGAGCCGCCGCGGCAGGCCGAGCCGCCGCGCCAGCGCGAGCGGCGCCACCACGTCCGGCGGCGAGATGATGGCGCCGAGCACGAAGCCCACCGCCCAGTCCATACCGAGCAGATAATGCGCGGCTGTTGCCACGGCGCAGGTCGTAAAGATCACGCAGCCAACCGCGAGCAGGGCGATCGGCCGCAGGCTCGACTTGAATTCGCGCCAGCTCATGGCGACGCCGGCGGAATAGATCAGCGGCGGCAGAAACACGAGCAGCACGGTCTCAGGCCGCAGCACGATTGGCGGCACACCGGGGATGAACGCCAGACCGATGCCGGCAATCACCAGGAAGATCGACGGCGCGACGTTGAGTCGTTGCGCCAGCACCGCGACGCTGGCGATGATCGCCAGCAGCAGGAACACGGTCTGGATCGAACTCGTCACCCGATCGCCCCGGCGAGCATGTTGATGGTCAGCGCCAGGATGCCGAGATTGAAGAAGAACGAGACGACGCCATGGAACGTCGCGATGCGGCGGATCACGCGGCTGGTGATCGCGACGTCCGACACCTGCGAGGTCATGGCGATGACCAGCGAAAAGTACAGGAAGTCCCAGTAGTCAGGCCGCTCGCGGCCGGGAAAGTTGAGTCCACCGGTCCGGTCGTCATGACCGTCGCCGTAATATTCGTGGGCGTAGTGCAGCGTAAAAGCCAGGTGCATGAACATCCACGACAGGACGATCGTCGCCGTCCCCATGATGAGCCGTAGCGCGCCGAGCGCGTCGGGCTCGTTCTTGCCGTGGCCGAGCAGAGCAACCAGCGCCGCGAGGCTCGCGAACGCGGCGAGCATGGTCAGGATCAGGATCGCGCCGGCACCTTCGTCCTGCACCGCCGCGCGCCGCTTGATCTGGTCGATCGAGCACGGCGCGACGAGAAAAAAGACCACCGCCAGATAGAGAATGGCGGCGATGTCCCAGCCGCCGATGAGCCGCGCGGCCAGCGGCCATGCGGCCGGCAGCAACGGGATCGTCAGCGCGCCGAGCGCGAGGCAAGCGAACAGCTTGAGATGCAGCCGCAACATCCGCACCGGCAGCCAGCCGGCATCGGGATTCTTTCGGGTCATAGCCGGCGCTCCGCGATGAAGCGCGCGGCCTCGCGCAAGGTGGTCGCGCGCGATCCGAATATATCGAGAGCGGCTTGTGCGTCGCGCACCAGCGTCGCAAGCTGTTGCCGCGCGCCGTCGACGCCGAGGGCCGCGACCAGCGTCGCCTTGCCGGCCACGGCGTCCTTGCCGGTCTGTTTGCCGAGCGTCGCGGCATCGCCCTCGACGTCGAGCAGATCGTCGGCGATCTGGAAGGCACGGCCGATCAAAGTGCCGTAGCGGGTGATCGCGGCGCGTTGCGTCGCATCGCCACCGCCGAGGATCGCGCCGGCGTCGCAGGCATAAACCAGCAGCGCGCCGGTCTTCATCGCCTGCAGCCGCTCGATGTCGGTGGGTTGCAGAGGGGCATCGTCTTCGAAGCGGCCTTCGGCGGCGAGGTCGAGCATCTGTCCGCCGGCCATGCCTCCGAGACCGGCGGCGCGCGCCAGCGCCGCGACCAGCGCGACGCGGATCGCCGGATCGGGATGCGTCGTTTCGCGCGCGGCGAGAGCGAACGCGAAGGTGAGCAACGCGTCGCCGGCGAGGATCGCGGTGGCGTCGTCGAACGCCTTGTGCACGGTTGGCCGGCCGCGCCGCAGATCGTCGTTGTCCATTGCCGGCAGGTCGTCGTGCACCAGCGAATAGCCGTGCACGCATTCGAGCGCGGCACCGGCCATCAGCGCTTGCGCGCGCGGAACGTCGAACAGCGCCGCGGTCTCGACGGTCAGGAATGGCCGCAGCCGCTTGCCGCCGCCGAGCATGGCGTGACGCATCGCCGCCATCAGCCGCGGCGGCCGCGCGATCTCGCCGGCCTCGGGCGTATCGGTCAGAAGCCGCGCGAGCAGCGCCTCGGTTTCGCTGGCGACGGTTTCAAGGCGGGACGTGAAGTCGTGCACAGTGGGTCCAGGATGACGCGGGCCGGGATTAACGGTGTTCCTTTTAACGGGTTTGGCCCGCTTTGGCGCGTCCTTCAAGCCCGCGCGAAATAGGTTAGGCTCCTGCCATGTTCGAGCGGCGCTACGGAGGTCTGACGGCGCGGCGGGCGGTGCGCGTGCCGTTCCTGCCGTTGTGGCTGCGCGCCGCGCTCGGCGTTCTGCTGGTGCTGCTGCTGATCCCTTATCTGCTGGCGCCGCTCTATCGCGTGGTCGATCCGGCTTCGACCCTGATGCTGTGGCGCTCGCTCACGGGGCAGCGAGTGGTCCAGACATGGGTGCCGCTGGAGGCAGTCGCGCCGGTGCTCCCGCTCACCGTCATCATGTCCGAGGACGGACGGTTCTGCTGGCACCATGGCGTCGATTTCCGGGAGCTGCGCGCCGCTCTCGCCGATGCCGAGGATCTCGACGACATGCGCGGCGGCTCGACCATCACCCAGCAGGTGGCCAAGAACCTGTTCCTGTGGCCGGGCCGCTCGGTGGTCCGCAAGGCGCTCGAGTTCCCGCTGGCGCTGTGGATCGATCTCACCCTGCCCAAGCGCCGGATCATGGAAATCTACCTCAACATCGCCGAATGGGGTCCGGACGGGGAGTTCGGCATCGAGGCGGGTGCCCAGCGGGCGTTTGGCCGCCCGGCACGCGGGCTCACCGCCTATCAGGCAGCGCTGATGGCGGCGATGCTGCCCAATCCAGTGGAACGGGACGCCCGGTCGCCCGGACCCGGCCTGCGGCGGCTGGCCGGGCTCTATGTCCGCCGTGCCAGCCGGGGCGGCAGCCATGACGACTGCCTCGCCGCGCGGCGGCAGAACCCCTAGCAATCCGTCCGGCGTTCCTCTATAAGCCCGGCTTCATCGCATAAATTCGAGATTTTCCAGGAGTTTCCGCTATGGCGGTGCCAAAAAGAAAGACCTCGCCGTCGCGGCGCGGCATGCGCCGCTCGGCCGACGCGCTGAAGCAGCCGACCTATGTCGAGGACAAGGATTCGGGTGAACTCCGCCGCCCGCATCACATCGACCTCAAGACCGGCATGTATCGCGGCCGGCAGGTGCTCAAGACCAAGAAAGAGGCGTAAGCCCTTTCGTCAGGATCGCCGCGGCGGGAACAGAGACCTCTCATGTATCTGGTCGGTTTCCCGCTGCTGCTGATCCCCTTCGCGATCTACAACATCATCGCCTTCCTGATCCCCGGCGTCGGCTGGACGGATGCGCTCACGCGTGTGTCGTTCCCGGCCGGCGGCGAATGGGCGATGTCGCTCGGCGACATGCTCGTTGCCGTGTCGATCCTGCTGCTGCTGGTCGAGGTCATCAAGGCGTACCGCACCGGCGGCCGCTATGTGATGGATCATCTGCTGTCGGCGCTGCTGTTCGTCGCCATGGCGGCCGAATTCTATCTGGTGCCGCGCGCGACCACCGCGACCTTCTTCCTGATGCTGGTGGCGAGCTTCGCCGACGTGGTCGGCGGTGTCGTGGCGATGCGCCGCCGCCGCGCCGTTGTTGTCGCTGCCGCACCGGTTGAGACCGTCGCGCCTGTGACGTCGGAGCCGATGCCGCCGCCTTCACCGCCGGCCGTGTCGCCCGAAACCTCACCGCCGGTGATCGACGTGCCGCCGCCGACGATCTTGCCGGAGCCGGTCGCGCCGCCCGCCGAAATGAAGCCCGCCGACACCAAGCCTGCCAACACTAAGCCTGCCGAGATCAAGCCCGCAGATGTGAAGCTGGCCGATGCGCCGGTGGCGGTTGACGCGCCCGCGCCCGCATCGTCCGATAGCGTGCCGCGCGATCCGTCGCGGTCCGGTTCGCCCTGAGCGGACCGATCTTCGGACTCCTTCCTGCGACGAGGCCAGCATGAGCCGCGACTTCCATTTTCCGGGCCGTTCGCCGGTCATCGCCCGACATGGCATGGCGGCGACCTCGCATCCGCTCGCTTCGCTCGCGGCGGTCGACACGCTGCGCGCCGGCGGCACCGCGGCTGACGCGGCGGTCGCGGCCTGCGCGGTGCTGTGCGTGGTCGAGCCGCACATGACCGGCATCGGTGGCGATTGCTTCACGCTGGTGGCGAAGCCGGGTGAACCGGTGTGGGGCTATAACGGCTGTGGCCGTTCGGGAGCCGCCGCGACCACGGAAAAACTGCGCGCGCAGGGGCTGACCAGCATCGCGCCGGATTCGCCGCATGCGGTGACGGTCCCCGGCGCCATCGAGGCGTGGGGCAATATCCTGCGCACGCACGGCCGTTTCGATCTCGCGCGCAATCTGCAGACCGCCATCGACTATGCGGAGAACGGCTTTCCGGTTGCCGCGCGCGTCGCGTGGGACTGGGCCGATCTGGTGCCGAAGCTGAAGAAGGATGCGGGCGCGACGCGCCACTATCTGTTCGACGGCCAGGCGCCGAAGGAAGGCGACGTGATCCGCCTGCCGGCGCTAGCGAAAACCTTGCGCGCCATCGCCGCGAACGGGCCGCGTGCGTTCTATCAGGGCGAGATTGCCGACGACATCGCCGCCACCGTCGCGGCGAAAGGCTCGCTGCTGACGGCGGCCGACATCGCCGCGCATCGCGGCGATGCGGTGGCGCCGATCTTCACGAATTATCGTGGTCTCGATCTCGTCGAGATTCCGCCGAACGGGCAGGGCATCACAGCGCTGCTGATCCTCAACATCCTCGAGAATTTCGACATCAAGGCGCTCGATCCGCTGGGCGCGGAGCGCTACCACTTGATGGTGGAGGCGGCGCGCATCGCCTATGCGGTGCGCGATCAGCATGTCTCCGATCCGCAGACGATGCGGACGCAGGTGCCGGATCTGCTCGACAAGGGCTTCGCGCGCAAGCTGGCGCAGAAGATCGATCGCAATCGCCGCGCCGATCTCACCACGTTGCCGACACCGGGCAGCGATACGATCTATCTCACCGTGGTCGATCGCGACCGCACGGTGGTCTCGTTCATCAATTCGCTCTACAGCGGCTTCGGTGTTGGTATCTGCACCGAGAAGACCGGCATCATGCTCAACAACCGTGGTGCGTGCTTCAATCTCACGCCCGACCATCCCAATGCGCTGGGCCCGTCGAAGCGGCCGCTGCACACCATCATTCCGGCACTCGGCCTGCGCGACGGCCGCTGCGAACTATCACTCGGCGTGATGGGCGGGCACTACCAGTCGCTCGGCCACGCGCAGATGATCCAGAACATCGTCGACTATGGCATGGACATGCAGCAGGCGATCGATACGCCGCGGCTGTTCTTCGACGGCGACAGGACCACGGTCGAGCGCGGGTTTTCGGTGGCGGCGCGCGAGGGCCTGACCGCGCGCGGTCATACCCTCGTCGATGTGAAGCCGCCGTGGGGCGGCGCGCAGATCATCGCGATCGACTGGGATCGCGGCGTGCTGATCGGTGGTTCGGAATCGCGCAAGGACGGCTGCGCGCTCGGCTACTAGAGCGCGCCGTCGCGTCTTACACCAAGCGCGACATCTGCTGGCCGCTCGCTGGTGCCGTCATGGTTTGCATCTGGTAAATCCGGACCGCTTCCGCCGGCTCGGCGCGACGGCGGGTGCGTGTCTGCGGCGCCTGTTCGCGCATGGCGACGAGATGCGCCAGGAACGGGGCGGTGGACGCGGGGCGGGCGGCGCGCGGGTGGTCGGGTTCGGGACGGGCAGTGGCCGCCGCGGGCGTGACCGGAACCAGAGCGCGGCTGCTCCGGATGTCTCGGATTTGTGCCGAAGCCTGACGACTGCCGATGCCCGCGATGGTCATGATCTGTCTCGCCTGTCCCTGTCTGAGACACCTTTTCGGCGTCTGCGCTGTTCTGACCTCGCTTTCGCAAACCGCGTGCCGGTGATGCCGTGAACTTTCTGCGATCGGCGCAACGCGTCGCTAACTGTGTAACTTTCCGAAATCTTTAGCCGCCGCGCCTAGAGTTTCGGCACGATCGGCGACCGGAGAAACAACGTCCGGCGCGGGGTGGCGTTCCAGAAGGGGCAAGTCGTGGGTCCAGCACAGGCATCCGGAGACGCGCGCGACCGCGATGCGGCTGCGCCGCTCGACGCCGCCGCCAGCTCCGCCATCCTCGCCGACACCGGCAGCGCCGCCTACCACTGGACACTCGTTGACGATCTGTTGCGTTGGGACGCCAATGCCGCGCGGACGTTGCGCGCAACGAGCGTGCCGGCGAGCGGTCGCGCGTTCACCCAGCTCATCGATGCCGGCACTGGTCCCGGTCGCTACGACACCATCGTCCAGTCGACGCAGCAGGATCGCGGCGACGGCGTGCCGTATCAGATCGAGTATTGCTATCGCCCGTCGGCGGAGTCCGATCTGCGGCTATGGCTCGAGGACAGCGGCCGCTGGTTCGCCGGTGCCGATGGCCGTCCCGCATACGCGCAAGGAATCGTGCGTGTCATCAACGAGCGCCATGCCCGCGAGCAGCATCTCGCCTTCCTCGCGCATTGCGACGAACTCACCGGCGAATTGAATCGCTGGCGGCTGCTGGAAGTGCTGCTGCGCGATCTCAACGAAGCCAAGAAGCTGCGCGGCTCCTGCGGCTTCCTGCTGGTGTCGATCGACAATCTCGCCTGGCTCAACGAGGGCTATGGTTTCGGCATCGGCGACGAGGTGGTCGGTGCGGTCGCCAAGCGCCTGCGCAGCCTGTTGCGCGGCGAGGATTCGCTCGGCCGCTATTCCGGCAACAAGTTCGGCATCGTGCTCAAGCAGTGCAATCCCGACGAACTCGCGATCGCCGCCGAACGGCTGCTGATCGGCGTGCGCTCTGAACTGGTCGAGACCTCGCGCGGGCCGATCGCCGCGAGCGTGTCGATCGGCGGCCTCACCGCGCCACGCCATGCCAATACCGCCGAGGAGGTGCTGGCGCACGCTCACGATGCGCTCGCCGCCGCCAAAGCGAAACGGCTCGGTTCGTTCATGGCGTATCAGCCCAATCCGGAACGTGAGACGACGCGGCGCAACAGCCGCCAGCTCACCGACGAGATCGTGCAGGCGCTCAACGAACGGCGCGTCACGCTGGCGTTCGAGCCGGTGGTTGATGTGCCGACGCGACAGGTCGCGTTTTATGAAAGCCTGATGCGCGTGCACCGCGCCGACGGCAGCGAGATCCCGATGGCGCAGCTCGTGCCGGTAGCGGAGCGTCTCGGCCTGATCCGGCTGCTCGACCATCGCGTGTTCGAGATCGCGGTGGCCGAACTGGTGGCACATCCGGAGATCACGCTCAGCGTGAACGTCTCGCCGGCCTCGACCACGGATTCGGAATGGTGGTCCGGTCTCGGCGCGTTGCTGCGCACGCAGCGCGCCGCCGCCGAACGGCTGATCGTCGAGATCACCGAAACGGCGGCGATCCACGATGTCGGCGAAACGCGCGGTTTCGTCTCGCGGGTGAAGGATCTCGGCTGCCGCGTCGCTATCGACGATTTTGGCGCCGGCCACACCTCGTTCCGCAATCTGCGCGCGCTCGGCGTCGATATCGTCAAGGTCGATGGCGCGTTCGTGCAGAACATCACCCGCTCGCCCGACGATCGCGCCTTCGTGCAATCGCTGTTGCAGCTCTCGCATCGCCTCGGTCTGAAGACCGTGGCGGAATGGGTGCAGGACGAGGAAGCCGCCGCGTTGCTTGCGTCGTGGGGCTGCGATTATCTGCAGGGCGAACTGATCGGCCGCGCTTCGCTGCGGCGGCCGTGGATGGAGACGGTAGCGGGCGGGACGGCAGCCGCTGCGGCACGCGATGTGCCGGCGCAGCCGCTGCGCGCTGTGGCCGGATAGAGCCGGCTTCCCTGTCTGCGGACTATTCCTTGCGCGACAACTGATCGACGCGCTTCTGCATGTCCTCGAGCTGGCGCTTGAGCTCGTCGATGTCGCCGCCGCTCTTGGCGGGAGCGCCCGGCACGGCCGCGCCCTTCTCGCCGCGCGCGAACGGCGTGAACATGGCGAAGGTCTTTTCGAACATCTCCATGTTACGGCGAACCTGATCCTCGAGCGGACCGAAGCCGCCGCCGAAGGCCTGCGCCATCTGCTCGCGGAATTTGCCCTGCTCGCGAGTGAAGGTGTCGATCGACTGCTCCAGGTAGCGCGGCACCAGCATCTGCATGCTGTCGCCATAGAACCGGATCAGTTGCCGCAGGAACGAGATCGGCAGCAGGCTCTGCCCTTCCTTGTTCTCCTGCTCGAAGATGATCTGCGCCAGCACCGAGCGGGTAATGTCCTCGCCGGTCTTGGCGTCGTAGACCACGAAGTCGTCGCCGGTTTTCACCATGGTGGCGAGGTCTTCGAGCGTCACATACGTGCTGGTCCCGGTATTGTAGAGACGGCGATTGGCGTACTTCTTGATCGTGATCGGTTCTTTTTCTTGAGCCATGACCTGCCCTGGTTGCCCCATTCCCTTTGCCCTTGGCGGGCAGCATAGCTTCTTTTTTCTATCTCTAGCCACCGTTTTATCGCGCTGCGGCAGGGTCTTGGCGGTTCCCGGCCGTCCACGTTGGTAGCTGGAAACCCCTGATTTTGGTGCCTATTTGCTCCTGCAGCATTATTGACTCAAAGGTTCGGCCCCGTCAGGTTGCGGCACTGCCGTGATGGCTTGTGCCATAGCGAAGGTCAGGCGAAGGTCCGCCGGACCCGCCCCCCGCATCAGGAGATTTGTCATGAAAGACGACATCGTCATTGTCAGTGCCGCCCGTACCCCCGTCGGCGCGTTCAACGGGTCGCTGTCGTCGTTGCCGGCGCACGAGCTCGGCAAGGTCGCGATCAAGGCGGCGCTGGATCGCGCCGGGGTCGAGAGCAAGGACGTCTCCGAAGTGATCATGGGCCAGATCCTGACGGCGGGCGAAGGCCAGAATCCCGGCCGGCAAGCCTCGATCGGCGCCGGCATTCCGGTGGAGACGCCGGCCTGGCAGGTCAACATGCTGTGCGGCTCCGGCTTGCGCGCGGTCGCGCTCGGCTATCAGGCAATTGCCAACGGCGACAGCGACATCGTCGTCGCCGGCGGCCAGGAATCGATGAGCCAGGCGCCGCACTGCGCGCATCTGCGCGACGGCGTGAAGATGGGCGACTTCAAGATGGTCGACACCATGATCAAGGACGGCCTGTGGGATGCCTTCAACGGCTATCACATGGGCACCACCGCTGAGAACGTCGCCAAGCAGTGGCAGATCACCCGCCAGATGCAGGACGAGTTCGCGATGAAGTCGCAGAACAAGGCCGAGGCGGCGATGAAGGCCGGCAAGTTCAAGGACGAGATCGCGCCGGTCACCATCAAGACCCGCAAGGGCGACACGGTGGTCGACACCGACGAATATCCGAAGGCGGGCGTGACCATGGACACGCTGGCGAAGCTGCGTCCGGCGTTCGACAAGGAAGGCACGGTGACGGCGGGTAGCGCCTCCGGCATCAACGACGGCGCCGCCGCCGTCGTGCTGATGCGCGCGAGCGAAGCCAAGAAGCGCGGCAAGACCCCGCTGGCGCGGATCGTGTCGTGGGCGCAATCGGGCGTCGATCCGTCGATCATGGGAACCGGCCCGATCCCGGCCTCGCGCGCGGCGCTCAAGAAAGCTGGCTGGAAGCACGAGGATCTCGATCTGGTCGAGGCCAACGAAGCGTTCGCGGCGCAGGCCTGCGCGGTGAACAAGGATCTCGGCTGGGATACCAGCAAGGTCAACGTCAACGGCGGCGCCATCGCCATCGGTCATCCGATCGGCGCGTCCGGCGCCCGCGTCCTGGTGACGCTGCTGCACGAGATGGGCAAGCGCGACGCCAAGAAGGGCCTTGCCACGCTATGCATCGGCGGCGGCATGGGCATCGCCCTCTGCGTCGAGCGCTGAGCGCGCGCAACAACGCACTGCACAATCAAGACGACGAAATGCCCGGCTCGCGCCGGGCATTTTGTCTTGCGGTCTTCGCGAATGGTCGGGATACTTTCCGTCCAAAAAAACGGCGAAGGGAATACCTGACATGGCACGTGTGGCATTGGTGACAGGCGGAACGCGCGGCATTGGCGCCGCGATCAGCAAGGCGTTGAAGGCTGCGGGCTACACGGTGGCGGCGAGCTACGCCGGCAACGACGAGGCGGCGGCGAAATTCAAGGCCGAAACCGGCATCCAGGTCTACAAATGGGACGTCAGTTCGTTCGACGCCTGCGCCGCGGGCGTGAAGAAGGTCGAGGACGAGCTCGGACCCGTCGACGTGCTGGTCAACAATGCCGGCATCACCCGCGACGTGCCGTTCCACAGGATGTCGGTCGAGCAGTGGACCGCCGTCATCAACACCAACCTCGGCTCGGTGTTCAACATGACGCGGCAGGTGATCGAGGGCATGCGCGCGCGCAAGTTCGGCCGCATCATCAACATCTCCTCGATCAACGGCCAGAAGGGCCAGTTCGGCCAGGTCAACTATTCGGCGGCGAAGGCCGGCGACATCGGCTTCACCAAGGCGCTCGCGCTGGAGAATGCGAAGGGCGGCATCACCGTCAACGCCATCTGTCCGGGCTACATCAACACCGAGATGGTGCAGGCGGTGCCGAAGGACGTGCTGGAGAAGGCCGTGATCCCGCAGATTCCGGTGTCGCGTCTCGGCGAGCCGGAGGAGATCGCGCGCGGCGTGGTGTTCCTGGCGGCCGAGGAGTCCGGCTTCATCACCGGCTCGACGCTCTCCATCAACGGCGGGCAGTACCTGCAATAGCGCCTCTGCAATGAGGGCATGGCGTCGTCGTGGCCGGCGTGGCATTGAGCCGCGATGACGTCCTCCACCGCCACCCTGATCGGGCTTGCCGCCGTCGTGATGTGGTCGCTGCTCGCGGTCCTCACGGTGGCGACCGGCCGCGTGCCGCCCTTTCAGCTTCTCGCGATGACCTTCGCCGTCGGCGCCTGCATCGGCCCGCTGACCTGGCCGTGGCGGCGCGGCGCGTTGCGCGCCTGGCGGCAGCCTGCCCTGGTGTGGTTCGTCGGGGTCGGCGGGCTGTTCGGCTACCATGCATTGTATTTTTTAGCGCTGCGGCTGGCGCCGCCGGCCGAGGCCGGTCTTCTGAACTACCTCTGGCCGCTGCTCATCGTGCTGATGTCCTCGCTGCTGCCGGGCGAGCGGCTCGCGCCGCATCACGTCGCCGGCGCCGCGCTCGGCTTCGCCGGCACGGTGCTGCTGTTCGCCGGCGGCGGCGGGCAGCGTTTCGAGCCTGCGGCGATTCCCGGTTTTGCCGCAGCCTTCGTCGCGGCCTTCGTCTGGGCGGGCTATTCGGTGATGTCGCGGCGGCTCGCCGTGGTGCCGACCGACGCGGTGGCCGGCTTCTGCTTCGTCACCGCGCTGCTCGCGGCGCTGTGCCATCTCGCGCTTGAAGCGACCGTGTGGCCGCAGACGGCGACGCAATGGCTCGCGGTCGCGGCGCTCGGCGTAGGCCCGGTGGGGCTCGCCTTCTTCGCCTGGGACATCGGCATGAAACGCGGCGACATCCGTGTACTCGGCGCGGCGTCCTACGCCACGCCGCTGCTCTCCACCGCCTTCCTCATCGTCGCCGGCTTCGCACAGGCCACCGCGACGCTGGCGCTCGCGGCGCTTCTTATCGCCGGCGGCGGCCTGCTCGCGGCGAAGCACATGCTGACGGGCATGCGGCGCGGCTAGGCGGGCGACCAGCCGGGCGGGGCGAGTTCGAAGGCCGCGAAGTCGAAGCCCGGCGCCACCGTGCACCCCACCAGCGCCCAGTCGCCGTCGCATTGCGCCGCCTGCCAGGCGCCGGCCGGCACGACCGCCTGCGGCTCATGGCCCGCGGCGATGTCGGGACCGAGCCGGATCGTGCGCGTGACGTGATCGCCGGCGACATGCAGCGTCAGCGCGCTGCCGGCGTAGTGATGCCAGATCTCGGTGGCGTCGATGCGGTGCCAGTGCGAGCGCTCGCCGCGCGCCAGCAGGAAATAGATCGCGGTGGACGCCGCGCGCCCCTCGATGGCGCGCGGATCGCGGAAAGTCTCGCGGTAGTGCCCGCCCTCGGGATGCGGCTTCAGGCCGAGGCGGGCGATGACGTCCGCGGCGGAAAGCTGCAACGCGCCGCTCACGAGTTGTTCTTGCGCTCGCGCAGTTCGCCGAACACCTCGGCGGGGCTCTTGCCGGCGAGCCCGACCGCGGCGGCGACCGCCGGCACGTCGGCGCGCAGGAAGACGTTGGCCTCCTTCTCGTCGCGGATCAGCGTCGGGATGGTGGGCTGGTTCGCCGCGCGCTGGCGCGCGACCTCCCCGGCGCGCGCCTTCAGCGCCGGATTGTCCGGCTCGATGCCGAGCGCGAACTTGACGTTGGAGGCGGTGTATTCGTGGCCGCAATAGATGCGCATGTCGTTCGGCAGCGCGCGCAGCTTCAGGAGCGAGGCCCACATCATCGGATAGTCGCCCTCGAACACCCGTCCGCAGCCGATCGAGAACAGCGTGTCGGCGCAGAACAGCGCGCGCTCGTCGTCGAACACGTAGCTGATGTGGTCGAGGGTGTGGCCGGGCGTCTCCAGCACGCGCGCGGCGAGGTGGCCGACGCGCACGGTGTCGCCTTCCTTCACGCGCTCGTCCACCTGCGGGATCGCGGTGGTCTTGTCATGCGGCGCGACCACGCGGCAGCCGTATTTCGCTTTCAGCTCGGCGATGCCGCCGACGTGATCGGCATGGTGATGGGTGACCAGGATGTCGGTCAGCGTCCAGCCCTCGCGCTGCAGGGCCTTGACGATCGCGCCGGCGTCCGGCGCGTCGATGGAGGCCGTCGCCCCGGTTGCCGGGTCGTGAACGAGATAGCCGTAATTGTCGGACAGGCAGGGAAACAGGCGAATCTCGGCGGCCATGACGTCTCCATCGTTCGGGGATGGCGAGACGCTAACACGGCGCGGGCCGCGCGTGAATTCCGTTAACGCCGCGGCGTGCCCGCCATGGTAGGATTGCCGCCATGAGCATCGACGTCATCGATCTGCGCAATTTCTACTCGCAGCGCCTCGGCGGCGTGGCGCGGCGGCTGATCAGCCGCGGCATCAAGCGCCACTGGCCGCATGCGGAGAGCCTGCGCGTGGCCGGGCTCGGCTATCCGACGCCCTATCTCGGCCTGTTCCGCGAAGATGCCGAGCGCTGCATCGCGCTGATGCCGGCGGCGCAGGGCGTGATGAAATGGCCGACCGAGCGGCCCACGCTGTCGACGCTGGTGGACGAATACGCGCTGCCGCTGCCCGACGCCGCGATCGACCGGATCCTGCTGGTGCACGCGCTGGAGATTTCCGACGATCCGGAAGGGCTGTTGCGCGAGGTGTGGCGCGTGCTCGCGCCGTCGGGGCGGATGATGGCGGTGGTGCCGAACCGCCGCGGCGTGTGGACGCGCACCGACAACACGCCGTTCGGCCACGGCCGGCCCTATTCGCGCTCGCAGATCACGCAGCTCTTGCGGCAGACCTGGTTCACGCCGACCGCGTGGGGCGAGGCGCTGTTCGTCCCGCCGATCGAGGGCGGCTGGATCCTGCGTTCGGCGATGGCGTGGGAGCGGATGAGCGCGGCGGTATCGTCGCCGTTCGCCGGCGTCCATATCGTCGAAGCGACCAAGCAGGTGTACCGGCCGATCCCGGCCCACCGCGAGCGTACCCGGCTCATCCCGGCGATGCCGCCGGTCCTGGTGCCGACACCGACGCCGACACGGCGCGACGACGTCTCGACGGCCGGCTGAACGCTCAGTCGCCGGCCGGACCGAAATCCTCGCTCGGCGGCGCCGCCACCTGGCTGTCCGGGCGCGGGCCCGGCGGCCGGCGCCGGCGGCGATGGCTGAAGCGCTCGCCGGCCTGCCGCTCACCGCCCTCGAATCCGCCGGCCGGCTGCGGCTGCGCGCCGCCGGTAATGAAGGACGGCAGGCGATCCACCTCCTGGCTCTCCGCCGGCTGCGGCTGCGGCTGCGGGCGCGGCTCGCGGTAGGCCTGCTCGCGCGGTTGGTACTGTTCGCGCGGCGGATAGGGCTGCTGCGCTTCGCGCGGCGGGTAATGCGGCTGCGGCTGCGGCGCAGGCTGGACGAAGCCCGGTTCGGCGCCGAACGAGGAATAGTCGTCGCCGAGGTCGTCCGCGCCGTCGATATCCGGGCGGATGACGGGCTGCTGCTGTTGCTGGGGCTGATTCTGGCGGAACTGCTCCTGCGCCGCCGCGATGAGGCGGAAATAGTGCTCGGCGTGCTGGTAGTAGTTCTCGGCGGCGACCGGGTCGCCGGAGGAGCGGGCGTCGCGCGCAAGCTGGACGTATTTCTCGGCGATGTGCGAGGCGGTGCCGCGGATCTTGATGTCCGGTCCGTTGGACTCGAAAACCCGGGTCATCGGGTTCTGGCCGCGCCGGTTGTTGTTGTTGTTGCCGCCGCTCCGGCTGCGCATGCGCTTGTTGCTGTTCGGACCGTTTCTCATATCGTGCCTTTATGCCAGTTCTGGAACGTCGCTCGGTGGGGCGGAGACGCTGCGCATCGCGCGCGGGAAGCGCTGCCGTCCGGATTCAGATCGATTGTGCCGCGTATCGCGTTCAACAAGGACGCGTTCTCCAAGGGCTCCGGGGCTCTCAGCCGCCCGGGCCGGATCAGATCAGCCTGCACCAGCAAGCGCGATGTTCTGCAAATCAGAGTTTAAGCGCACTCTCAGGCTTTCATTGGCTTTGCGATCCCAGACGGCGCAGCTTTCTTGAGCTTTCGCGCGCGACGTGACCTGCCTTGTCGGAACCTTTCACCCGGCGGGCGCCTCTCTCGAGACTTCTGGCTCACCCCGTATTCCCTAACGGGGGCCCACGACCCTGCACCGATGCTGTGCCGGAACCTAGTCGCTCCGGGGCGATATTCCAAGAGATTTTTTATCTTGCCGACACCCTTTCGCCGGGCGATTTCCGCCCTATGACCGCGCGCGGAACCCCGGCCAGATCGGCCCGCGGCGGGGAGGGCAGGGCGAGCCCCGCCGCTTGCATCATCCCGCTCACCGCCGCGTCCTGGCCGCGCCCGACTTCGACGACCAGCGCGCCGCCCGGCGCGAGCAGGCGCGCCGCCTGCGGCACCAGGATGCGATAGGCGGCAAGCCCGTCGGGCCCGCCGTCCAGCGCGCGGTGCGGGTCGTGCGCGCGCACGTCGCGATCGAGGCCGGCGATGTCCGCGGTCGTGATATAGGGCGGGTTGGCGACGACAAGATCGAGCGGCCCCGCGAGCGCCGCCGCGTAGTCGCAGCGGACGAACGTTGCGCGGCCGGCGAGGCCGAGGCGCCGCGCGTTCTCCTCCGCGGTGGCCAGCGCCGCCGCGCTGATGTCGGTGCCGATGCCGGCTGCGTTCGCAAGCTCCGTCAGGAGCGCCAGCAGGATCGCGCCGGAGCCGGTGCCGATATCGGCGATGCGCAGCGCGTCTATGGTGCGGTGTTCGCGCCGCAGGATATCGAGCGCCGCCTCGACCACGGTCTCGGTATCGGCGCGCGGCACCAGCGTCGCCTCCGACAGCAGGAGATCGAGGCCCCAGAATTCCTTGCGGCCGAGGATGCGCGCGACCGGCTCGCGGCCGATGCGCCGCCGCACGAAACCTTCGATCGCCGCGGCTTCATCGGGCGTGACGCGCCGCGCCGCCTGCACCGCGAGCCCGGTGAGATCAAGGCCAAGCGCCGCGCCGACCAGCAGCCGCGCGTCGAGGTCGGGCGACTCGATGCCCTCAATCCGCAAGCGCGCGGCGAGCGCGCGGCGCGCCGCCTGCACGGTGAGGCCGGCGAGCCCGCCGCCGCTCACGCGGCGTCGCCCTGGGCGGCGAGCTGCGCCGCCTGGTGCTCGGTGGTCAGCGCGTCGATCAGCTCGCCCAGAGCCTCGCCGGCGATCACCTGCGGCAG
>JAHBZF010000070.1 GCA_019635575.1 Pseudolabrys sp.
TCCAACGGCGCGTCGATGTTCTTCATCGCCGTCTACATCCACATGTTCCGCGGCATGTATTACGGCTCCTACAAGGCGCCGCGCGAAGTGCTGTGGATCCTCGGCGTCATCCTCTATCTCCTGATGATGGCGACCGGCTTCCTCGGTTACACGCTGCCGTGGGGCCAGATGAGCTTCTGGGGCGCGACCGTCATCACCAACTTCTTCTCGGCCTTCCCCGGCATCGGCGAGGCGCTGGTGACGTTCCTGTGGGGCGGCTACTCGGTCGGCAATCCGACGCTGAACCGCTTCTTCTCGCTGCACTACCTGCTGCCGTTCGTGATCGCCGGCGTGGTCGTGCTGCACGTGTGGGCGCTGCACGTCGTCGGCCAGAACAACCCGACCGGCATCGAGCCGAAGGGTGATCGCGACACGGTGCCGTTCACGCCCTATGCGACCTTGAAGGACGGCTTCTTCATCTCGCTGTTCTGCATCATGTTCGCGTGGTTCGTGTTCTACACGCCGAACTTCCTCGGCCACGCCGACAACTACATCCCGGCGAACCCGGCCGTGACGCCGCAGCACATCGTGCCGGAATGGTATTACCTGCCGTTCTACGCGATCCTGCGCGCGATCCCGAACAAGCTCCTCGGCGTGCTGGCGCTGTTCGGCTCGATCATCATCCTCGCGTTCCTGCCGTGGCTCGACACCTCGCGGGTGCGCTCGGCGCGCTACCGGCCGCTGTACAAGCAGTTCTTCTGGCTGTTCTTCGCGGTCTGCATCGGGCTCGGCTGGCTCGGCTCGAAGCCGGCGGAAGGCGGCTACGTGCTCGCGGCGCGGGTGCTGACGTTCTACTACTTCGCCCACTTCATCATCGTCCTGCCGCTGCTCGGCATCTTCGAGAAGACCAAGCCGCTGCCGAATTCGATTTCGGAATCGGTGCTCGGCAACGCGCCGGCACCGGCGTCGACGGCTAAGGTTTGAGGAGCGCATCATGACTTTCTCGCGAACGCTTCTCGCTCTCGTCGCCACCGTCTTCCTGGCCGCGCCCGCCGCGGCCGAGGACGCTCACTCGACGCCGCAGCCGCCGGCGCAGAAGTGGTCGTTTGCCGGCCCGTTCGGCAAGTTCGACCAGGCGCAATTGCAGCGTGGCTTCAAGGTCTACAAGGAAGTCTGCGCGTCCTGCCATTCGTTGAGCCTCGTCTCGTTCCGCAACCTCGCGGAGCCGGGTGGGCCGGGCTATTCCGCGGCGCAGGCCGCGGCGGTCGCCGCCGAATACAAGGTGCAGGACGGCCCGAACGACGCGGGCGAGATGTTCGAGCGCGCCGGCCGCCCGGCCGACATGTTCCCGCATCCGTTCCCGAACGATAACGCGGCCCGCGCGGCCAACGGCGGCGCGCTGCCGCCGGATATGTCGGTGCTGGCCAAGGCTCGCACCTATGAGCGCGGCTTCCCGTGGTTCGTGTTCGACATCTTCACCCAGTATCAGGAGCAGGGGCCGGACTACATCCACGCCATCCTGATGGGCTACGAGGAAGCGCCGAAGGGCTTCACGCTGCCGCCGGGCGCGCACTACAACAAGTATTTCCCCGGCCATGCGATCGGCATGCCGGCGCCGCTGTCGGACGGTCAGGTGACCTATGACGACGGCTCGCCGCAGACCATCGACCAGTACGGCAAGGACGTGTCCGCGTTCCTGATGTGGACCGCCGAGCCGCACATGATGGCGCGCAAGCGCCTCGGCCTGCAGGTGATGATCTTCCTGCTGGTGCTCACCGGCCTTCTGTACTTCACCAAGAAGAAGGTGTGGAAGCAGGTCCACGCGTGAGATTGGCGCCATGCGCCGCAGGGCGCGATCATGCGGTGACGTGCGATAGCGCCGCAAAGTAAAGTGAAGGGCCCTGCGGGGCCCTTTCATTTGTCGAGAGAACGGAACGGGACGATGGCGAAAGCGGTCTTGGGAATCATCGGCGGCTCCGGCATCTACGATCTGCCGGGTCTGGAGAATGTGCGCGAGGAGCGCATCGCCAGCCCGTGGGGCGAGCCGTCCGGCGCGCTCAAGCGCGGCGACATCGACGGTCTTCCGGTGGTGTTCCTGCCGCGGCACGACAAGGGCCACCGCCTGTCTCCGTCCGACATCAACTATCGCGCCAATATCGACGTGCTCAAGCGTGCCGGCGTCACCGATCTGGTGTCGCTGTCGGCCTGCGGCTCGTTCAAGGAAGAACTGCCGCCCGGCACCTTCGTGCTGGTCGATCAGTTCGTCGACCGCACCTACAAGCGCGAAAGCTCGTTCTTCGGCAAGGGACTGGTTGCGCATGTGTCGATGGCGCATCCGGTGTCGCCGTTGCTGCGCCAGCGCATCGACGAGGCGGCTGGCGCGGAGAACATCCCGCTCGCGCGCGGCGGCACTTATGTCTGCATGGAAGGCCCGCAGTTCTCCACTTACGCGGAGAGCATCACCTACAAGACGCTCGGCTATTCGGTGATCGGCATGACCAACATGCCGGAGGCGAAGCTCGCCCGCGAGGCGGAGATTTGCTACGCGACCGTGGCGATGGTCACCGATTTCGATTGCTGGCATCCCGGCCACGACGCCGTCACTGTGCAGGACGTCATCAAGGTGCTCGGCGGCAATGTCGAGAAGGCGAAGCGGTTGGTGGCACGGCTGGCGCGGGATTTCCCGCGCGAGCACGAGCCGTGTCCGATCGGCTCCGACCGCGCGCTCGATACCGCGCTGATCACCGCGCCGGAGGCGCGCGATCCCGATCTGCTGCGCAAGCTCGATGCGGTTGCCGGCAGGATCTTGAACGCCTGACGAGCATGCGAAACCGGGCCTTGCAAGCCCGCGTCCGCTCGCGTCTGATAGGATTTCATCAAGGAGAGAAAAGATGCCCGAGATTCATGTCTACCTGGCGGCCGGTCGCAGCGACGAGGTGAAGAAGAACCTGATGCTCGACATCACCCATGCCGTGACCAAGAACTGCCAGGTGTCGGCGGATGTCGTCACTGTGCAGATCATGGAATCGCCGCTGACCGAGAAGATGAAGGGCGGGCTCACCTTCCTCGAGCGCAAGAACCAGGCCGCTCAGAAAAAGTAACGCTCACCCGCACCAGCCGATGATCACGACCACGCTCGAAAACGATCTGCGCGCCGCGATCCGCACGATCCCCGACTATCCGAAGCCGGGGATCATGTTCCGCGACATCACCACGCTGCTCGGCAACGCCCGTGCGTTCCGCCGCGCGGTCGATGAACTGGTGCAGCCGTGGGCGGGGTCGAAGATCGACAAGGTCGCCGGCATGGAAGCGCGCGGCTTCATTCTCGGCGGCGCGGTCGCGCATCAGGTCTCGGCCGGGTTCATCCCGATCCGCAAGAAGGGCAAGCTGCCGCACAAGCGCGTCAGCATCGCCTATTCGCTGGAATACGGTCTCGACGAGATGGAGATGCACGAGGACGCGGTGGCGGCGGGCGAGAAGGTCATCATTGTCGACGACCTGATCGCGACCGGCGGCACCGCGGAAGGCGCGGTCAAGCTGTTGCGCCAGCAGGGGGCGGACGTGCTCGCCGCCTGTTTCGTCATCGATCTGCCGGAGCTGGGCGGCGCCGACAAGCTGCGCGCCATGGACGTGCCGGTGCGCACGCTGATTTCATTTTCCGGACATTGATCGCCGCGTCACCCGGTTGACGCGTCAGCCCCAGGGACCGCGGCCGCCGAGCGGCGGCATGCCGGGCAGGAACGGCTTGTCGCCGCCGGTCTGGCTGCCTTGTCCCTGTCCGCCTTGTCCTTGCGACGGCTCTGGCGCGCCCCAAGGTCCGGCATTGGGATCAGGGCCGCCTGCATCCGGCTGACCGGGATTGTCGTCCGGCGGCGGCAGCGCGATTGGCCCCGGATCATGACCGCCGGCAAATTTGACCAGCGCCGCGCAACGCGCGTCGACCGAGGGATGCGTCGCGAACAGGTCCGAGAAGCCCGTGCGCGGATTGTCGATGCACATCTCCATGACCGCGGAGTTGGCGGCGGGGATTTCGCTGCGGCCTTCGATCTTGCGCAGCGCCGAGATCATCGCGTCGGGATTTTTCGTCAGCTCCACCGAGCCGGCGTCGGCGAGATATTCGCGCTGCCGCGACAAGGCAAAGCGGATGACGATCGACAGCACCCAGGCGACGACGATCAAAACAACCGCGATCAGGATAGCGAGGCCGGCCCCGCCGGAGCCCTTGCGGTCGCCGTCGGAGGACGAACGGCCGCCGCCGAAGCGGATGCCGCCCTGAAAGAAGATGCGGAACACCATCTCGCCGAAGAACGAGATCACGCCGGCGATCACCACGGCAATCACCAGGAGCCGCACGTCGCCGTTTCGAATATGCGTCAGTTCGTGGCCGAGCACGGCTTCGATCTCGGCGGGATCGAGCGCGTTCATCAGTCCGCGCGTGACGGTGATCGCGTATTGCTTCTCGTTGAGGCCGGTGGCGAACGCATTGAGCGCATCGTCGTCGGAAATCTTCAGCTTCGGCATCGGGATGCCGCGCGAGATGCAGAGGTTTTCGAGCAGGTTGTAGAGCTGCGGTTCCTCGGCGCGGGTGACGTTGTGGCTATCGGTGATGGCGTCGATCATGCGCTGGTGGAATTTGTAGGCGATCCAGATCCACAGCAGCGTGCCGACGGTGGCGAACGGCGCGGCTTTCAGGAAATCCACGAACGCGGCGCGCATCAGCCAGTCGAGCGAGGCGTCGCCGAGCATCGCCTCGGCGATCAGCGCGCCGGCGAACACCAGCAGATAGACCAGGAAGAACAGGCCGATCAGCAGGATTACCGACCGGCGCCGGTTCGACTGGATGTGCGTGTAGAGGCCGTAGGCGGCCATCGCTCAGGTCCCTGTCACGTGCGGTCTGTCGTCCTCATGGTGAGGAGCGGTCCGGGAGGATCGCGTCTCGAACCATGAGGAGCACAGTGTCATCAGAATTTCACGTTCGGAGCCTGATCAAGCTGCGCACGCGTTTCGCCGAGATCGAAGAAGGTCTGCGGATGGAAGCCGAGCGCGCCGGCGAAGAACGCCGCCGGGATCTGCTGGATGCCGGTGTTGTATTCCTGCACGGCATTGTTGAAGAACCGCCGCGACGCCGCGAGCTTGTTCTCGATATCCGACAGTTCGGTCTGGAGTTGCTGGAAGTTCTGGTTGGCCTTGAGGTCGGGATAGGCTTCCGACAGCGCGAACAGGTTTTTCAGCGCGCCGGACAGCATGTTCTCGGCGGCGACCTTCTGTTCCACGCCGGGAGCGGCGATGGCGGCATTGCGCGCCTGCACCACGGCTTCCAGCGTGCCGCGCTCGTGCGCGGCGTAGCCCTTCACGGTTTCGACCAGGTTCGGAATGAGGTCGTGGCGCAGCTTGAGCTGGACATCGATGTCCGCGAACGCCTGGTTGACGCGTTGCCGCAGGCCGACGAGGCCGTTGTAGACCGAGAATACCCACAACGCGACGACGACGATGACGCCAAGAATGACCCAGCCGGTGGTGGACATCCTGTCTCTCCTGTGAAGCCCCTGATTGAGAAACCTAATCTAGCCGAGATGACTGCGGTGGGGCAGGCGCATCGCCGGCCGTGTATCGGCTTTGTCGTGGACAGACGGGGGCGGGTTCAAAAAGGACGACGTCGGTCGCGCCGCAAAGAAAAACCCCAGGCGCTGGGCCTGGGGTTGAGCCGTTCGGCTATCGGGGGGATTAGGGGGGAAGCCGCCCGGCTGATAACGGGCGGATAACGCGCCGGCCGGGTGGTGGTTCCGGGGTTCGGGCGATTTTCAAAGAATTATTTTTGGAAGCCGTCCGGGGTCAAACCGGCGGTTGTCGTGTCACCCCAGCGCAGCCTGCGGGCGGCGGCATAGGCCGGTTTGTCCCGGCGGGGAACCGCGACCTCGGCGATCTGGCCGGCCGGAGTGCAGAGCCGCAGCGCCACGGCGGCCTTGGACAGCCGCGGCGTTGCCACCACCCGGCTGTCGCGGGCTGCCGCCGACGGCCTGCTGACCGCCACATAGCTGTATTTCTCGTCCTCATAGGGCACGTCTGCCTGCTTGATCCGCAGGTGGTCGCGCGACCGGGCCAGCCGCTGGGCGAAGTGGCACCAGGCCGGCTCGGCCATCGGGCACGGCGCGGCGTGCGGGCAGGGCGCAAGGACATGCGCCCCGGCGGCGATCAGGTCCGCGCGGGCGGCGAGGATGCGGCGCGTGCCGTCCGGCGTGCCGGGTTCGACCAGCAGCAGCACGCCGGTGGTCTTCTCCCACAGCCGCTCGACGAGCCGCCGGGCGGCGGCCGCGTCGAGTTCGGCGATCACATAGCTGGCGAGGGTGAGGTCGGCGGCGGCGAGCGCGCCGAGGCCGGTCGCGGCGTCGCCGAGCCGGTAGGTGGCGTCACGCATTGCCGGCGACGCGGCGGCGAGCCGTTGCGCCAGATCGCGCAGCGCCGGATTGGCGTCGAGCATCGACAGGGTTTGCAGCGTGGGAAACGCGGCGCGCGCGGCCCAGGTCGCGGTGCCGGGCCCGGCGCCGGCGTCGATCAGGCTTTGCGGCGCGAAATCCGGCCGCGCCACGGCAACCGCGTCGAGACAGGCGGCAACGGCGGCAAAGGTCGCGGGCATGCGCACCAGCGCATAGGCGAGCGCGTCGCGCGCATCGGCGATCACCGCCGAGCCGCCGCCGCTGCGATAGGTGTCCGACATCGTGCCGGCGCGGCGCGCGGCATCGCTGCGCGACAGGCCGTGGCTTTCGCGCGCGAGAGCGGCAGTGAGTTCGGGCGGCAGATCCGCGCGCATGACGATGGTCTAAGACGACGAGCGAAGCGGCGACACGTGCGCCGCCCGCCGCATCTTATGCCACGTCGCGGAACTTGGCGGCGGTTTCGAGGTCGACCGACACGAGCTGCGACACGCCACGCTCCGCCATGGTGACGCCGAACAAGCGGTTCATGCGCGCCATGGTGATCGGATTGTGGGTGATGATGACGAAGCGGGTGTCCGTCATCTTGGTCATCTCGGTCAGGAGATCGCAGAACCGTTCGACGTTGTGGTCGTCGAGCGGCGCGTCGACTTCGTCCAGCACGCAGATCGGCGCCGGATTGGTGAGGAACACCGCGAAGATCAGCGCCATGGCGGTCAGCGCCTGCTCGCCGCCGGACAGGAGCGACAGGGTGGCCGGCTTCTTGCCGGGCGGCTTGGCCAGGATTTCGAGGCCGGCTTCCAGCGGATCGTCGCTCTCGATCAACTGCAGTTCCGCGCTGCCGCCGCCGAACAGTTGCGTGAACAGCTTCTGGAAGTGCGCGTTGACCGTCTCGAACGACGCCAGCAGACGCTCGCGCGCCTCGCGGTTGAGGCTCTGGATGCCGAGCCGCAGCTTCTTGATCGCCTCGACCAGATCGTCGCGCTCGGTGGTCAGCTTGGTGTGCTGCTCCTCGACCTCGCGCAACTCTTCCTCGGCACGCAGGTTGACGGCGCCGAGCCGCTCGCGCTCGCGGCGCAGGCGTTCGAGCGTGGCCTCGACCTCGGTGACGTCCGGCAGCACGTCGCCCTCGGCCAGTTCCGCCAGCGGCGCGACGCCATCCGGCTCGACCTCGAGCACTTCGTGGATTTCGCGCGCCACGTCGGTGAGACGGCGGCGGGCGCCCTCGAAACGCTCCTCGGCGCGGGCAAGAGCCTCGCGCGCCGAGCCCATGGCTTCGAGCGCGGCGCGGGCGTCGCGGTCGGCTTGCGCCAAGGCTTCCTCGGCGGCGGCGAGCTTGTCGGCTTCGGCGCGGCGCTCGCTTTCGGCGATCTCGATCTCGCTGATCAGCGCGACGCGCTTTTCCTCGAATGCCTCGGGGGCATTCGCCAGCGTGGTGCGCTCGGCGGTCGCCTCGGCGATGCGAGTCTCCAGCGTCGCGATCTGGCCGGCCGCGCCGTTCTTGCGCGTGGTCCATTCGGTCTGGTCGGCGCCGATCGCCTGCAGGCGGCGGTCGGCCAGTTCGGCCTCGCGGGCGATCGCCTGCGCTTCGGCGCGGACTTCAGCCAGCGTCGAGCGGCGCACGGCGATTTCGTCGCGCACTTCGGCGAGCCGGGTTTCGAGATCAGCGGCCGGCGGCAGCTCGGCCAGCCCCGTTTCGGTTTCGCTGCGCGCGGCGACGGCTTCGTCGCGGGTCGCGGTCAGGCGGGCGCTGGCTTCGGTCAGCGCCGACAGCCGCGCGGCGTGGCGGTTGAGTTCGCGCTCGGCCGCGTCGTGGCGGTCGCGCGCTGCATTGGCGTCATGCTGGCGGTCGCGGTTGGCGGAGCGCGCGGCGCTTTCCGCCGCGGCGGCATCCTGCACCGCCTGACGCGCGGCTTCGACGGCGTTGCGCTTCTCGTCGAGATCGAGGCGCGCGTCGTCCAGTTCGGTTTCGATCTCGGAGAGGCGGTTGCGCTCGGCGAGGCGGCGCGCGGCGCCGGTCGGCGCGTGCGCGGCGGCGGCAAAGCCGTCCCAGCGCCACAGGTCGCCTTCGACCGAGACGAGCCGCTGGCCGGTCTTGAGGTGCTTCGCGAGGTGCGGCCCCTGCGCGCGCTCGACGATGCCGATCTGCGCGAGGCGGCGCGCCAGCTCCTGCGGCGCGACCACGAACGACGACAGCGGCTTGACGCCCTCGGGGAGCGCCGGATCGGCCGGATCGACCGCCGCGCCACCCCAGTGGATCGGCGAGGAGGTGTCGACCGGCGCGTCGAGTTCGTCGCCGAGCGCGGCGCCGATGGCCTTTTCGTAGCCCTTCTCGACCGAGACGCCGTCGATCACCGGCGGCCACATGTTCTTGGTCTCGACCGCGAGCACCTTGGCGAGGGTCTTCGCTTCGGTCTCGAGCCGTTGCGCGCGGCGCTCGGCCTCGGCGAACGGCTGGCGCGCGGCGTCGAGGTTCTCGCGCGCGACCAGATGCGCGGTCTCGGCTGCCTGCGCGGCTTCCTCCGCCTCCGCGACCGCCTGCTGCGTCGCCTCGACCTCGGCGTTGAGCGCCATCAGATCGGGGCCGCCGGCTTCCGCCGCTTTCATCTCGTCGAGTTCGCGCGCGACGTCGGCGAGTTCGGATTCATGCCGGGCGATACGGTCGGCGTGGTTGCGCGCCGCCGCTTCGAGCTGGTTGCGCCGCGCGGTCAGCGCCGCGAGTTCGGAGGTGATGTCGCTGAACACCTTTTCGACGGTGTTGAGCGCGTCGCCGGCCTCGTGCACCTGCGCGTCGATGCCGCTGCGCCGCGTCGCGTTGTTCTGCGCCTCGACCCGCAGCGTTTCCGCTTCGGCTTCGAGCCGCGCCAGCGCCGCTTCGGCGTCGGCGATCAGCCGCTGCTCGCGCTCGGCGTCGGCGGTGAACTGCACCAGCCGGGTTTCCAGTTCGACGATCCGGTCCTTGGCGCGCTGCTCCTCGCGCTCCAGCTCGTTGCGGGCGACGTTGAGCCGCTGCAGGGTCGCGGCGGCGCGCGCTTCCGCGTCGCGCAGCGCCGGCAGCGAGGCCTGCGCCTCGACCTGACGGGTGGAGGCTTCCGCCTGCGCGCCGGTGCGCTCGGCGACGACGCGCACCGCTTCGTCCTTGGCGTGCTCGGAATCGATTACCTCCTGCTGCGCCGCCATCCAGCGCAGATGGAACAGGGTGGCTTCCGCCTTGCGCACCTGCGCCGAGACGGTGCGATAGCGGATCGCCTGCTTGGCCTGCTTTTTCAGGCTTTCCATCTGGCCGGCGAGCTGGCCGATCACGTCTTCGAGCCGGGTCAGGTTGGCTTCCGCGGCCTTGAGGCGCAGCTCCGCCTCATGGCGGCGCGCATGCAGGCCGGCGATGCCGGCGGCTTCTTCCAGCACGCGGCGGCGCTGCTCCGGCTTCGCCTGAATGATCTCGCCGATGCGGCCCTGATGCACGAGGGCGGGCGAGCGCGCGCCGGTCGAGGCGTCGGCGAACACCATCTGCACGTCGCGGGCGCGCACGTCGCGGCCGTTGATGCGATAGCTCGAGCCTTCCTCGCGTTCGATGCGGCGGGTGATGTCGAGATTGTCGTCGTCGTTGAACTGCGCGGGCGCGGAGCGCTCGCTGTTGTCGATCGAGATCATCACCTCGGCCATGTTGCGGGCCGGGCGGTTGTTGGTGCCGGAGAAGATCACGTCGTCCATGCTGGCGGCGCGCATCGACTTGTGCGAGCTCTCGCCCATCACCCAGCGCAGCGCCTCGACCAGATTGGACTTGCCGCAGCCGTTCGGGCCGACCACGCCGGTCAGACCGGGCTCGATCAGGAAGTCGGTCGGCTCGACAAAGGACTTGAATCCGAGCAGGCGCAGCTTGGTCAGCTTCATAACGCAACCTTCAGGCCCGCAGGGGGCCACTTATGAAAGTGAAGTCGGTTCCGGGCCTTAGCCGGGTCGCGACCTGTCTTATCGGTCGCGAGAATGGGTGTCCGCGTGCGGCGGAGCAACAGCCGGGCCGGTCTTTTCCAGACCTTTCGCCGGTGGAAAAGGCAAAAATGAGTCGGGGCGCAGTATTGCGCCCCGACCGATTATAAAAAACAGCAATTTAGGCCTGAAAAATCAGGCCAAATCTTAGCCCTTGATCTGGGCGTCGATCAGCTTGGCCAGTTCGTCGATCGGCATGTCGCCGGCCTGACGCTTGCCGTTGATGAAGAAAGTCGGGGTCGAATCGACCTTGAAGGTATCCACGCCGCGCCGGCGCACCTTTTCGATCGAATCGAGCACCGGCTGATTCTTCAGGCAGGCGTCGAAGCTCTCGTCGGTGAAGCCGATCTGCTTGGCGACCTTCTTCATGTTCGGCAGCACGTCGCTTGGCTTGGGCACGAACGCCCAGGTCGACTGGGTTTCGAAGAAGGTGTCGACCACCATGTAGTATTTGGCGGGGTCGCGCTTGTCGCCGGTCTGCGCCGAGCAGCGCGCCAGCATGAAGGCGGCGGCGGCGACCGGATCGAGCGGGAATTCCCGCAGGATGTAGCGGACCTTGCCGGTGTCGATGTAGCGCTTCTTCAGTTCCGGGAAGGTGGTCTTCTGGAAGTGGGCGCAGTGGCTGCAGGTCATCGACGCATATTCGATGATCGTGACCGGCGCCTTCTCGTCGCCCAGCACCATGTCGCCCATCGGGCCGGCGACGCCGAGTTCGACCAGCGAGACGTCCTGCGCCTGTGCGGGCAGGGCATCGAACAGCGGCGCGATCGTGGTCAGGGCTGTACCGGCCAGCATCAGGGCGGCGGTGCGCTCGCAGAAGGCACGACGGGTGATGGTCAAGGGACGCTCCGTAAAAAAGCGGCCGTCAGGCCGCGCCATTCGCTCTTTCGCTATTGGGCTATAAGGAAACAGCCGATGTGGCAATGGTGGGGCATTGCCGCCGTCCGTCACTTTCCTTTGATGGTTGGGGCGCGTTTCACGCTGGCGCCGAGCCGCGCCAGCGCCTGCCGCAGGCCGTCGTCGGTGTCGGGCGGCAGGCTCGCGGCGATCCGCGCGGTGACCGCCGGATCGGGCGGCGGCGGGCGGCGTTTGACCGGACGCCGCACCAGCGGCGCCTGGCGCAACACGATGCGGCCGATCGCCTGCCAGCCGAGGAAGCGGTTGACCCGGTCGATGATCACGTCCGAGAGATGCTGGATCTCCAGCGCGGCCGGGCCTTCCACCCGCAGCACCAGCGTCGCCGGATCGGGTGGCGCGTCGCCGACCGGCCGCTGCCATTGGATCTTCACCGGCTGGGCATGAGCGGCGACCTCGAGGCCGGCAATGTCGCTCCAGCGTGCGATCAGTTCCGTCGAGGCAAAGCCCTGTCGCGCGAAGCTGTCGGCCAGCGTCTTGCGCAGCAGGTCGGACAACGGCTTGCCGACGGGAGGAGAAGGCTTGTTCACGCGCGCGGGCTCTGCCAGCAATCGGTCATGACGACGACCGTGTTCAAGATGAGCAAAAGGGAAATGCCGTGGCGACCCTAGCAACCGCGACCGCCCGGCGGAAGCAGCCGCGTCCGGATCCCGCCGCGCTGCTGGCCTGGTATGACCGGCATCGCCGCGTGCTGCCGTGGCGCGCGCTGCCGGGCGCGGCGAGCGATCCCTATGCGGTGTGGCTGTCGGAGATCATGCTGCAGCAGACGACGGTGGTGGCGGTCGCGCCGTATTACGCGAAGTTCCTGACGCGCTGGCCGACGGTTGCCGCGCTCGCCGCCGCGCCGCTCGACGATGTTCTCAAGATGTGGGCCGGACTCGGCTACTACGCCCGCGCGCGCAATCTGCATGCCTGCGCGCGCGCCGTGGTCGAACATCATGACGGCCGGTTTCCGTCATCCGTCGAGAGGTTGCAGTCGCTTCCGGGTATCGGCGCCTACACCTCGGCCGCGATCGCGTCGATTGCGTTCGATCAGCCGGCGGTGCCGGTCGACGGCAATGTCGAGCGGGTGGTGACGCGGCTGTTCGCGCTCGACGAGGAGTTGCCGGGTGCGAAGCCGGCGATCAAGGCGCTGGCGGAGGCGATCGCGCCCGCGCAACGTCATGGCGATTTCGCGCAGGCGCTGATGGATCTCGGCGCGACCATCTGCACGCCGAAGAAACCGGCCTGCGTGCTGTGTCCGTGGCAGGGGCCGTGCGTGGCGCGACGCGATGGCACGCAGGAGCTGTTTCCGCGCAAGGCCCCCAAGCGCGAAGGCCGACAGCGGCGCGGCGCGGCGTTCGTCGTGCTGCGCGGCGATGAGGTGCTGGTGCGTACGCGGCCGGCCAAGGGCCTGCTCGGCGGCATGACCGAGGTGCCGACCACCGAATGGTCGGCGACATTCAGCGAGGATGACGCTTTGTCATTCTCGCCGCTCAAGGCGGAGTGGCGGCGGCGCGGCGAACGCGTCACCCATGTGTTCACGCATTTCCCGTTGGAGCTTGTGGTCTATGTCGCGCGGGTGTCGGCGCGCACGAAAGTGCCGGACGGGATGCGGTTCATTTCGCTGCGCGATGTGCCGGGCGAGGCGTTTCCAAACCTGATGCGGAAAGTGCTGCGGGCTGCCGGCATCCATCCTGAATGAATGTTTATCCGCGTTTTATCAAGATGTTACGTGGAACCAGGATATTGCGAAGCCGTTAAAAGCGGTATCATCCCCGGTGGGGTGGCAACGGATTGGTATGACCATGACACGATCGACACTGACGGCTCTCGTGGTTCTCGCAGCGGCGGCGGTGACGCTTCCGCATACGCCCGTGCATGCGCAAAGCACGATGAAGGAATGCGCCGCCGAATGGCAGAAGATGAAGTCTGCCAATCAGACCGGCGGCAAGACCTATCGCGACTTCAGCAAGGAGTGCATGTCGAAGTCGAGCGCGGCGCCTGCGGCGGCACCGGCCGCTCCCGCTGCTGCGGCGAAGCCAGCCGCCGCGCCCGCGGCGACCGCGAGCAAGCCCGCGGCCGCGCCGGCGCCGGCCACCTCGGCGGCAAAGCCCGCCGACGGACGGCAGGCGATGTATGCGCGCGAGCGCGCCTGCGCCGCCGACTGGAAGGCCGACAAGGCCGCCGGCAAAACCGGTAACCAGAAGTGGCCGCAGTACTGGAGCGACTGCAACAAGCGCAAGAAAGCGGCCGGCATGTGAGTGCCGGCGTGCATCCTCGGATGCGCATCGTGAGACACGGGCACAATCGCCCGCATAGGACATCAACAGGGAGAGTGCGATGAAGAAGCTGGCTTTGATTGTTGTGGCGGGCGCGTTCCTCGGCGGCATCGGCGCCGCCAACGCGCAGGCGACCTGCAAGACCAACGCGGCGGACAAGAAGCTCGCCGGCGCGGCGATGACGAGCTTCATGAAGAAGTGCCAGGGCGACGCGCAGAAGTCCTGCGACGCGCAGGCCAAGGAGAAGAAGCTCAACGGCGCCGCCAAGACGAGCTTCACCAAGAAGTGCGTCACCGACTCGGTCGGAACCTGATCCTTCCGTCCTGACCGCAAGAAAAACGCGCGGCGTGTCGAGCGCCGCGCGTTTTGTTTTGGGCGTATCGCCTCAGATCGCCGGGATGCCGGCCTGCGCGGCGAGGATCGCGTCCTGTGTGCGTTTGTCGAGCTTGCGCGGCTTGCGCAGCATCGCCTTCTTGTTGATCCTGGTGCGGGCGATGGTGTTGAGCTTTTTGTCGGTCGCCTTTTCTTCCTTGAGATTGGCGGCGAACAGCCGCGCCACGTCGGCGTGGCCGAGCAGCTTCGCCCAGGCGGCGAGCGTGCCGTAGCGCGTGATCTCGTAGTGCTCGACCGCCTGCGCCGCCGCGATCAGCGCCGCGTTGAGCACCATCTTGTCGGTGATCTCGCCGGCGATCTCGTTGGTCTCGTCGATGATGCCGTCGATCGCCGGGCACTTGGTGCCCTGCGGCTTCAGCTTCAATTTCTTGAACGCCTGATCGAGCCGCTTGATCTGGCCGCGCGTCTGCTTGAGGTGCGTCTGGAAGCCCTTCTTCAACTCCCGATCGGACGCCTTCGCCGCCATGTCGGGCAGCGCCTTCGCGATCTGGTGTTCGGCGTAATAGATGTCCTGCAGCGTATGGACGAACAGATCGTTCATCGTCGTGATGTCGGGTGAGAACCAGCCCATGATGCTCCTCCTGTCGCAACGCCCTGTTGCTTGCTGACGTGATAAGCCGCGCCTGGGTGCCCTGGTTCCGCGATACCGCCGCGACGGGCGCGGGCGCGTCGGGTCCGGTTGCAGGACCGGCCGCGTTTGCTTAGAAGCGGCGTCGATTTTCCCTTACGTTTGCAGAGGATCGAACCATGAGCATCGAACGTCTTGAGACCGGCCCGCGCATGAGCCAGGCCGTGGTGCACGGCAACACCGTCTATCTCGCCGGCACCGTCTCCGAGAGCCCGAAGGGCAAGTCGGTCACCGAGCAGACCAAGAGCGTGCTGTCGCAGATCGACGCGCTGCTGAAGAAGGCCGGCACCGACAAGAGCAAGCTCATCTCGGCCAATATCTGGATCACCGACATGGCGAATTTCGCGGAAATGAACGCGGTGTGGGACGCCTGGGTTTCTCCCGGCAACACGCCGGCGCGCGCCACCGTCGAGGCGAAGCTGGCGACGCCCGACTACAAGGTCGAGATCATGGTGGTCGCGGCGAAATAAATGCCATGACCACGCAGCCGGGCATTCTGGCGATCTGGCATGACTGCCGGCCCGGCGGCGAGGCCGCGTTCGAGCACTGGTTTCAGAGCGAACATCTGTTCGAGCGGCTCGACGTGCCGGGCTTTCTCTACGGACGCCGCCATCAGGCGGTGTCCGGCTCGCCCGGATTCTTCAATTTCTATCTGACCGACAGCCCGGCGGTGCTGGTCTCGCCGGCCTACCGTGCGCGGCTCGACGATCCGACGCCGATGACGCGGATGATCATGTCGGACGTGTTCGCCAACATGCACCGCACGGTGTGCACGCGCAGCGTTCGCCACGGGCGCTTCCGGGGCGCCTATGCGGTGACCGCGCGCTCTGCTGCCATCGCCGACCTGCCGGGCGCCGAAAACGTGATTGCCGAGATGACGACGCGCGACGCGGTGGCGAGCGGCGAACTCTGGGTCAGCGCCGAGGCCCCCGGCCAGGCCGCCTCGGTCGAGGAGACCCTGCGCGGCGGCGATCAAAAGATCGGCGCCTGTCTGATGCTGGAAACGCTGCGAGAGGTTGATGCGACCGCGCTCGCCGCAACGGTGGCCGCGCGCTACCCGCGCGCGGCGGTCGGCGTCTATCGGGTGCTGTGCCAGATCGGCCGCGGCGATCTCTAAATCGTCGCGCGTTGGCGTTTAAGCCGTCGCCATCTCCGCGCGCACCTTGGCGCGCAGCTCGTCGATCAGCATCAGGCCCTTGGCGGTTTCCACATGCCAGAAGGTCCAGCCGTTGCAGGCATCGAGCCCCTGCGCCACCGCGCCCATGCGGTGGATCGAGCCGACCTGCTCGCCGAACGTGATCGCGCCGTCGGCGCGGACCAGCGCCTTGTGGCGCTTCTTGGCGTCGGTCAGCTTGGCGCCGGCCGAGATCAATCCGCGCTCGATCAGCGAGGCGAACGCGACGCGCGGCGCTTCGCGCGGCGTCATGAACGGCACCAAGGTCGGCGCATCGAGCGGCTCGATCGAGAGGATGCGCTGCTCCGCCTCGCGGGCGTAGGTCGGGTCACGTTCGATGCCGATGTAGCGGCGGCCGAGGCGTTTTGCCACGGCGCCGGTGGTGCCGGTGCCGTTGAACGGGTCGAGGATCAGATCGTCGGGGCGGGAGGCGGCGAGGATCACCCGCGCCAGCAGCGCCTCCGGCTTCTGGGTCGGGTGCAGCTTCTTGCCGTCGCGGCCCTTGAGGCGCTCCTCGCCGGTGCACAGCGGCAGCGTCCAGTCGGAGCGCATCTGCACGTCTTCGTTGCCGGCCTTCAGCGCCTCGTAGTTGAAGGTGTAGCCCTTCGCCTTGGCGTCGCGCGCCGCCCAGATCAGCGTCTCGTGCGCGTTGGTGAAGCGCCGGCCGCGGAAGTTCGGCATCGGATTGGTCTTGCGCCAGACCACATCGTTGAGGATCCAGTAGCCGAGGTCCTGCAGCGTGGTGCCGACGCGGAAAATGTTGTGATAGGAGCCGATCACCCACAGCGTGCCGGTGGGTTTGAGCACCCGGCGGCAGGCGGTCAGCCAGTCGCGGGTGAAATCGTCATAGGCGCGGAAGCTTTCGAACTGGTCCCAGTCGTCGTCGACGGCGTCGACCTGGGAATCGTCCGGGCGGCGCAGGTCGCCGCGCAACTGCAGATTGTATGGGGGGTCCGCGAACACCAGATCGACGGACGCGGCCGGCAACTTGTTCAATTCGGCGACACAATCGCCGAGCAGAACGCGGTGACGGGGTTCGGCAGCTTCGGAAAAACGACGGGGCGCCCGTGAGGACGCCCCGCGACGCATTACTACCATGACTCAGTACTCTGACTCAGGCGACGCAGCCGGTGACGCGGGACCAACAAACCGACTGGCCGCATCCTGATCCGGCAAGGTAAAGATCGCGTTAGCGATAACTAGGCAAAAAGTTCCGATTACCGAGGAAAAGCAAAGAGTTACGAGGAAGTAAACAATCGCCGTTGGACCTTGAAACCTCCTTCGGCGATGATCGTTGGAACAAGCCGGAATCGCGCGCCATCGTGGCGACCATGCGATTGCGGACATGATGGGCACGAGGGACTGACCGATGCGCTGGGACGATTTCCGCCGGAGCGACAATGTCGAGGATTATCGCGACAGCAGCGGCGGTGGAGGCGGTTTCAATCTTCCCGGCGGCATCAATGTCGGCGGTGGCGGCGGGCTCGGCATCGGCACCGTGGTGGTGCTCGGCCTGCTTGGCTGGGCGTTCGGCATCGATCCGTCGATCCTGATCGGCGGCGCGGAAGTCCTCACCGGCGGACAGCAGCGTTACGAACGCCAGATCGAACAGCAGGCGCCGTCGCAGACCGGCAAGCCGAAGGACGCGAGCGGCGATTTCGTCGCCGCCGTGCTCGGCGACACCGAGGACACCTGGAACGCGATCTTCAAGGAGAACGGTCAGCAATACCGTCCGCCCAAGCTGCGGCTGTTCAGCGGCGCGATCCAGGGCGGTTGCGGCTTCGCGCAGGCGGCAATGGGACCGTTCTATTGCCCGACCGATCGCCGCGTCTATATCGACACCTCGTTCTTCCAGGAGATCGAGCAGCGCTTCCGTGGTTGCTCCGGTCCGGCCTGTAAATTCGCGCAAGCCTATGTGCTGGCGCACGAGGTCGGCCATCACGTGCAGAACCTGCTCGGCATTCTGCCGAAGGCGCAGGAAGCGCAGCAGGCGTCGGGCAACCGCGCGGCCGCGAACCGCATCCAGGTGCGTGTCGAACTGCAGGCCGACTGCTTCGCCGGCGTGTGGGCCGCGCGCTCCAACCAGCGCCGCAACTTCATCGATCCGGGCGACATCGATGCCGCGTTGCAGACCGCGAACGCGATCGGCGACGACACCCTGCAGCGCAAGGCGCAGGGCAGGGTGGTGCCGGACAGTTTCACCCACGGCTCGGCCGAGCAGCGCAAGCGCTGGTTCATGACCGGCTTCCAGAGCGGCAAGGTGTCGGCCTGCAACACCTTCGCCGCGTCGTCGATCTAAAGCGTTTTCAAGCGAAGTGGGTACCGGTTCGCGTGAAGAAAACGCGACAAATCAAAAACCGAGATCTTTCGCTGCGGTGAAAGATTCTCGGGAGACGGAGAAACCACCATGCCCGGCGTCGATACGGCGCGCCCGTTCATCCCGCTGCGGATCGCGGTGCTGACGGTGTCGGACACCCGCGAATTCGCGGATGACAAATCCGGCACGGTGTTCGTCGAGCGGATCGCGGCGGCGGGGCATCAGCTTGCCGACCGCGCCATCGTCCGCGATGACGTCGAGGCGATCCGCGCCAAGGTGAAAGCCTGGATCGCCGACCGCGCCATCGACGTGGTGATCACCACCGGCGGCACCGGCTTCACCGGCCGCGACGTGACGCCGGAGGCGGTCGAGCCGCTGTTCGACAAGCGGATGGATGGGTTTTCAGCCGTCTTCCACCGCATCAGCTATGACAAGATCGGCACCTCGACCGTCCAGTCGCGGGCGACTGCGGGGCTAGCGGGCGGCAAGTTCGTCTTCGTGCTGCCAGGCTCTCCCGGCGCTTGCAAGGACGCCTGGGATGGAATCCTCGTCAAGCAGTTCGACTACCGGCAGGATCCGTGCAATTTCGTCGAGATCATGCCGCGCCTCGATGAACACCTGAAGCGGCCGAAACTGAAGAAGCCTGCGAAGCGGTAAGGGCGAGCCAGGAGTCCTTCGACACCAGCAGCCCGTCGCCGCCGGCGATGCCGAGCAGGCGACGTATCCCGCTCGCAATTCTCGCGCGCCAGCCGGCGTCGAACCGCCCCTTGCGCAGATGCGCCACGGCAGTCATCGCGCGTCCGCCCACCAGCGTTCGGTCAATGTAGGCCATGGCGT